>NZ_JBHJYJ010000002.1:268199-468324 GCF_042269845.1 Cellulosimicrobium sp. NPDC055967
CCGGCCCCCCCCGCGCCCCCCGCGGCCGGGGGGCGGGCGGCCGCGGGGGGGGGGCCGCGGGGGCCCCCGACGCCGCACCTCAGACCTGGGCGTCCTGCTTCTGGGCCCGTTCGAGCGACCGCTTGCGGTCCTCGGCGTTCTCCTCCTCGATGCGGTCGGCCTCGGCGTCGTCGCGCGTGAGGTTCTCGCTCGTCTCGGGGTCGAAGATCATCATCTTCGTCGGGTCGAACCACAGCTCCGTCGTGTCGCCGTCGCGCACGCGCGACGCGGAGTCCAGGGCGACGACGAACTGGCTGCGCAGGCCCTCGCCGTCGAGCTCGCGGTCCAGCTCCTCGAGCTGGCCCTTCACGGACTCGTGCATGTCGAACGGCACGTAGGCGTAGAGCTCCGCGCCGAGCCACTCCGTGACGTCGATCTGGATCTCGAACGTGTGGCCGCGGTCCTTCTTGGACGGGTCGACGAGCCGCGCGTCCTCGAAGTGCTCTGGCCGCAGCCCCACGATGACGAGGCCCCGGTCGCCGACGACCGACGCGACGTTCTCCGGCATGTCGAACTCGCCGAACGGCAGCGTGATCCGCCCGCCCGACACCTCGCCCGGCAGGAAGTTCATGGGCGGCGTGCCGATGAACCCCGCGACGAACAGGTTGACGGGCTGCTCGTAGAGCCCGCGCGGGCTCGCGACCTGCTGGAGGACACCGCGGCGCAGCACCGCGACGCGGTCGCCGAGCGTCATGGCCTCCGTCTGGTCGTGGGTGACGTAGACGGTCGTCGTGCCGAGGCGCCGCTGCAGCCTGGCGATCTCCGTGCGTGTCTGACCGCGCAGCTTGGCGTCGAGGTTGGACAGCGGCTCGTCGAAGAGGAACGCCTTCGCGTCGCGCACGATCGCGCGCCCCATCGCGACGCGCTGGCGCTGGCCGCCCGACAGGTTCGCGGGCTTGCGGTCCAGGTGCTCGCGGAGGTCGAGCATGTCGGCCGCGCGCTCGACCTTCTCGCGGATCTCCTCCTCGCTGTGCTTGCCCTTGGCGAGGCGCAGCGGGAACGCGATGTTCTCGGCGACCGTGAGGTGCGGGTACAGCGCGTAGTTCTGGAACACCATCGCGAGGTCGCGCTCGCGTGGCGCCTTCTCGTTGACGCGCGTGCCGTCGATGTCGAGCTCGCCGGAGGTGATGTCCTCGAGCCCGACGATCATGCGCAGGACCGTCGACTTCCCCGAGCCGGACGGGCCGACGAGGATGACGAACTCGCCGTCGGCGATGTCGAGGTTCACGCGGTCCACCGCGAGGAACCCGTCGCCGTAGCGCTTGACGATGTCCTTGAGGGTGATCGACGCCATCAGCTCTCTCCTCGGGTTCGGCGTGCGGCACGGTGCGCGACGGCGCGGGCGGGGCGCGGCGGTGCCGCGGCGGGCAGCAGGGGCGGCTGCCGGGTGGTCGCCCGGCGATCGGTCGTGCTCATCCCTTCACCGCCCCCTGGGTCAGGCCGGAGACGATCTGACGCTGGAAGAGCACGACGAGGACGACGACCGGGATCGTCACGACGACGGCCGCCGCGGAGATCGCTCCGGTCGGCTCCTCGAAGTACGACGCGCCGGTGAAGAACGCCAGCGCTGCCGGGACCGGGCGCGCGGCGCTCGTCGACGTGAGCGAGATGCCGTAGACGAAGTCGTTCCACGCGATGAAGAAGGCGATGAGCGCCGTCGTGAAGACGCCGGGCGCCGCGAGCGGCACGATCGCCTTGCGGAACGCCTGCCAGGGGGTCGCCCCGTCGACCTGCGCGGCCTGCTCCAGCTCCCACGGGATCTGCCGGAAGAACGCCGCGAGCGTCCAGATGGAGATCGGGAGCGTGAGCGACAGGTACGGGATGATGAGGCCGAGCCACGTGTCGTACAGGCCGATGTTGCGCCAGAGGTTGAACAGCGGCGTGACGATCGAGACGACCGGGAAGATCGAGACGCCGAGCGCCGTCGTGAGGATGAGGCGCTTGCCCGGGAAGTCGAGGCGGGCGATCGCGTAGGCGCACAGCGTCGCGAGCACGACGGCGATGACGGTCGCGATGAGCGAGATGCCGATCGAGTTGCGCAGGGCGGAGAGGAACAGCTCCTGCGCCGAGCCGTCCGACGCGAGGATCTGCTCGTAGTTCTCGGTGCTCCACCGCGGCGGGAGGAACGTCCCGGAGTTGATGTCGCTCGACGCCTTGAAGCTCGTCATGAAGATCGACAGCACGGGGAACAGCGCCCCGACGAGGACGACGACCGTGATGACGGCCCACCAGATCTTGGCCCGGGTGCTGAGGACGCTGCCCATCACTTCTCCCCCCTCGCGCCGGCGAGATCCACCTTGAAGAGCTTGATCGCGATGAAGCAGATGAGCACGACGCACAGGAACAGCAGCACCGAGATGGCCGATCCCATGCCGATCTGGAGCTGGCCGATCGAGGTGCGGTAGGCGAGCAGCGACAGCACCTCGGTGCCGTTCGCGCCGTTCGTCATGATGAAGACGTTGTCGAAGATGCGGAACGCGTCGAGCGCGCGGAACAGGACGGCGACCATGATCGCGGCCTTCATGTTCGGCACGATGACGCGCGTGAACCGCTGCCACGCGGTCGCGCCGTCGACCTTCGCGGCCTCCTCGAGATCGCCCGGCACCTGCGCCAGGCCGGCGAGGAGCAGGAGGGAGATGAACGGCGTCGTCTTCCAGACCTCGGACATGATGATGACGAACAGGCTCGTGCCCTGCTGGGCGAACCAGTTGAGGTCGGGACCGATGCCGGGCACCCAGTCGAACCAGTGGTTGACGTACCCGGACGTGATGTCGAACGCGTAGAACCACGCGAACGCCGAGACGACCGTGATGATCCCGTACGGCACGAGGATCGCGGTGCGCAGCAGCCCGCGCAGGCGCTTGATCGCGCGGTGCATGACGAGCGCGAGCGCGAAGCCCAGGACGAGCTCGATCGCGACGGTGATCACGGTGATGAGGACGGTGACCCACAGGGCCTTCCACCACACGGGGTCCGTGAGGATCACGACGTAGTTGTTGAGCCCGACGAACGCGCGGTCGTCCGGGGCGGTGAGCTTGTAGTTGAAGAGCGAGTCGTAGACCGCCTGCAGGATCGGGTACAGCGTCACGGCGAGCATGACGACGAACGCCGGCCCGGCGAGGTACCACCCGAGGCGCGCCTCGGCGCGGGCCCGGTCGCTGCGCGCGGCCTTCGCGGCGGCGTCGGGCGCGCCGCGGGCGTCGTCCCGGGACCCGCGGCGGGTCTCGCGACGGGCTGAAGCCTCCTCGGTCGTGGTCGACGGCGTGGCGTGCCGGCCGCGGGGTGCGGGCTCGGCGGGAGGTCCGGCGTTCACAGGAGTCGCTCCCCTCGCAGGACGGCGGTGATGAACTCGGTGGACTGCTGCGGGGTCGTGTCGGGGTCGACGGACGCCGGTGGGTACCACGTCTGCTGCAGGCCCGTGGAGACCTCGTTGTAGAACGGCGTCTGCGGTCGCGGCGCGGCCTGGTCGAGCGAGTCGCGGATGACGTCGTACATGGGGAAGGCCTTCTGGACGTCGGGGTCGTCGTAGGCTTTGATGCTCGCGGCGGGGTTGCCGTTGGTCACGAAGTACTCGGCCTGGTTCTCCGGGCTGACGATGCACTGCGCCGCCTCGTACGCGAGGTCGGTGTGCTTGCCGAACGCGCCGATGCCGAGCGAGATGCCGCCGTAGGGCGGACGGGCGTCCTCGCCCTCCGTGGTCTGCGGGTAGAGGGCCCAGCCGATGTCGTCGAGCAGGGACTGGTCGAGCGACCCCGCGTCGACCGCGCCCTGGGTGGAGGACCAGACGAACGGCCAGTTGACCATGAACGATCCGCTGTCGCCCTGGAACTTCGTCAGGGACGCCGGCTCGTCCTCGCTCGGCAGCCCGGGGCCGCCCACGCCCGACGTGCCGATCTCGCCGATGATGGTCGCGGCCGCCTTGCCCGCGTCGGTGTCGAGGCCGAGCTTCACCTCGTCCGCCGGCGCCTCCGGGTTCTCGAGGATGTGCCCGCCCGCGCCCTCGACGAGCGCGTTGATCCACACCGTGAGCGACTCTGCCTTGGCGCCCTGGACCGCGAGGAGCTTGTCCTGGTCCTGCGCGGCCTTCATGATCTGGTCCCACGTGACGGGCTGCGACATGTCGAGCCCCGCGGCCTCGGCGACCGACTTGCGGTACCAGAGGAGCTGGGTGTTGGCCCAGAACGGGATGGCGACCAGCTCGTCCTTCCACGTCGACGCGTCGATCGCGCCCTGCACGACGTCCTGCGTCGTCGCGTCGGCGACGTCGGCGGGCACCGGCGCGAGGAAGTCGGCCTCCGCGAACTCCGCGATGAAGACCGGGTCGAGGCTCATGACGTCGATCGACGAGTCCTTCGCCGCGAGGCGGCGGGCGAGCTGCTCGCGCTGCGACGCGGCGTCGCGCGGCAGCAGCTCGGTCTGGATCCGGTACGCGCCCCCGGCAGCCTCCGTGCAGGACGCGGCGATGTCGGCCTGCCCCCCGTTGTCCGGGTTGATGTACCACGTGAGCACCGGCGTCCCGTCGTCGCCCGGGCCGCACGCGGCGAGCGGCGCCACGAGCCCCACGGCGACGAGGACGGCGAGCGCTCGGGTGCGTCGACGCACGTCAGCTCCCCTCGGTCGCGGCCAGCCGGTCTCCCGGCGTCCCCCTCCATGGCTACACCCGGACCCGGTGGTTCGCCATGCGAACGGCTCCGGCCTGCGCGGACGCGGGCTGCGATCATGAGGCCATGACGTCTGCCTCCCCGACCCCCGCCCCCCTCACCCCGGCCGAGGCCTGGGCGACCCTGCGCTCCGGCAACGACCGGTTCGTCGCGGACGCCCCGCTCCATCCGTCGCAGGGCGCGGACCGACGGCGGGAGACGTCGTCGTCGCAGCACCCCCACACCGTGCTGTTCGGGTGCTCGGACTCGCGCGTCGCGGCGGAGATCATCTTCGACCAGGGCCTGGGCGACATGTTCGTCGTGCGCACGGCGGGCCACGTCGTCGACACGACCGTGCTCGGGTCGATCGAGTACGGGGTCGAGCTCCTGTCCGTGCCGCTCGTCGTGGTGCTGGGGCACGACTCGTGCGGCGCCGTCGGAGCCGCGGTGGACACGCTGACGACCGGCGCCCAGGCGGACGGGTTCGTCCGCGCCGTGGTCGACCGCGTCATCCCGTCGATCGCGAAGATCACCGGCGCCGGGAACGGCTCGCTGGAGAACCTCGACCCGGCCGTGCTGCGCCGCGAGCACGTGCGCAACACGGTCGACATGCTCCACTCGTACTCCGCCGGGCTCGCGGCCGCGGTCGCGGAGGGGCGCTGCGCGATCGTCGGCGTCGAGTACGACTTCGCCGAGGGCCGCGCCCGCCTGGTCGACGTCGTGGGCGACGTCGGCGAGGCACCGCTCGCCGACGACTGAGGCCCCGGCACCGGCGCCCGGCCGGGCCGCCCGCACCCCGCGTGACCTGGGTCACGCGGGTTGCGGGAGCCCGCGCGCGGTGCGGCAGGATGGCCCCATGACTGCATCTCCCGAGGCCTCCGGCGCCGCCGCCGGCGAGGCCGCACCGACGACCGAGTACCGCATCGAGCACGACACCATGGGCGAGGTGCGCGTCCCCGCGCAGGCTCTCTACCGCGCGCAGACGCAGCGCGCCGTGGAGAACTTCCCGATCTCCGGCACCCCGCTCGAGCGCGGCCACATCGAGGCCCTCGCGCGCGTGAAGAAGGCCGCGGCCCGGGCGAACGCCGAGCTCGGCGTGCTCGACGAGGACGTCGCCGCCGCCATCGTCGCCGCGGCCGACGAGGTCGCCTCCGGCGCGCACGACGCGCACTTCCCGGTGGACGTCTACCAGACGGGGTCCGGGACGTCGTCGAACATGAACACGAACGAGGTCCTCGCGACGCTCGCCACGCGCTCGCTCGGGCGCGACGTGCACCCGAACGACCACGTCAACGCCTCGCAGTCCTCCAACGACGTGTTCCCCACGTCGGTGCACGTCGCCGCCACCGCGGGCGTCGTGCGGGACCTCGTGCCCGCGCTCGGCCACCTCGCCGAGGCGCTCGAGGCCAAGTCGGCCGAGTTCGAGACCGTCGTGAAGTCGGGCCGCACCCACCTCATGGACGCCACCCCCGTCACGCTCGGGCAGGAGTTCGGCGGCTACGCCGCCGCGATCCGCTACGGCGTCGAGCGCCTCGAGGCGGCCCTGCCCCGCGCGGCCGAGGTCCCGCTCGGCGGCACCGCCGTCGGCACGGGCATCAACACGCCCGCCGGGTTCCCGCAGCGTGTCATCGCGCTGCTCGTCGAGGACACCGGCCTGCCGCTCACCGAGGCGCGCGACCACTTCGAGGCGCAGTCCTCGCGCGACGGCCTCGTCGAGCTGTCCGGCGCGCTGCGCACGATCGCCGTGTCCCTCACCAAGATCTGCAACGACCTGCGCTGGATGGGCTCCGGCCCCAACACGGGCCTCGGCGAGATCTTCATCCCCGACCTGCAGCCGGGCAGCTCGATCATGCCGGGCAAGGTCAACCCGGTCGTCCCGGAGGCCGTGCTCATGGTCGCCGCGCGCGTGATCGGCAACGACGCGACCGTGGCGTGGGCGGGCGCGTCGGGCTCGTTCGAGCTCAACGTGCAGATCCCCGTCATCGCCCAGGGCGTCCTCGAGTCGATCCGCCTCCTCGCGAACGCGTCCCGCGTGCTCGCCGACAAGACCGTCGCGGGGATCACCGCGAACGTCGAGCGGGCGCTCGCGCTCGCCGAGTCGTCGCCGTCGATCGTCACGCCGCTCAACCGCGTGATCGGCTACGAGGCGGCGGCGAAGGTCGCGAAGCACTCCGTCAACGAGGGCCTCACCGTCCGCCAGGCCGTGATCGACCTCGGGTTCGTCGAGCGCGGCGAGGTCACCGAGGCGCAGCTCGACGAGGCGCTCGACGTGCTGTCGATGACGCGCCCGCCGCAGGCCTGACCCACCGCGGAGACGGCACGACGCGGGCCAGGTGCGTTCGCACCTGGCCCGCGTCGTTCAGCCTTCGCTCAGGTCCACTGGGTGAGCTTGCGCCCCTCCTTGTCCCGGAACGCGCCGACGATCAGCATGATGAGGTCGACGAGCGTCCAGACCCCGAACGCGCCGAGCGTGAGGATCATGAGCACGCCGGTGCCGATCTTCCCGACGTAGAAGCGGTGCACGCCCAGCGTGCCGAGGAAGAAGCAGAGCAGCACCGCGGGCAGCAGGAGCTTGGGGCTCGTGGCCTGGTTCGAGACGGGGACGGACATGGGGCTTCCTCCGGGAAGTCGAGTGACGGGCACGGCGCCCACCACGACGGCGGCCGAAGCGTAGCGTGCCGTGGTGGGTCCGTGGATCCGTCCGCGGAGATTTCACCCGCCTCCGGAGACGCGCGCGCGACGCGCCTCAGACCTCGATCGACTCGAGCATCTCCGTGACGAGCGCCGCGACGGGCGAGCGCTCGGAGCGCGTGAGCGTCACGTGCGCGAACAACGGGTGGCCCTTGAGCGCCTCGATGACCGCGGCGACGCCGTCGTGCCGCCCGACGCGCAGGTTGTCGCGCTGCGCGACGTCGTGGGTGAGGACGACGCGCGACGACTGACCGATGCGCGAGAGGACCGTGAGCAGCACGTTGCGCTCGAGCGACTGGGCCTCGTCGACGATGACGAACGCGTCGTGCAGCGAGCGCCCGCGGATGTGCGTGAGCGGCAGCACCTCGAGCATCTCGCGGTCGATCACCTCGTCCAGCACCTGGGGCGAGACCAGCGCGCCGAGCGTGTCGTAGACGGCCTGCGCCCACGGGTTCATCTTCTCGGCCTCGGAGCCGGGGAGGTACCCGAGCTCCTGGCCGCCCACCGCGTAGAGCGGGCGGAACACCATGACCTTGCGGTGCTGCCGACGCTCCATGACCGCCTCCAGCCCTGCGCACAGCGCGAGCGCCGACTTGCCCGTCCCCGCCCGGCCGCCGAGCGACACGATGCCGACGGACTCGTCGAGGAGCAGGTCGATCGCGACGCGCTGCTCCGCCGAGCGACCGTGCAGACCGAAGAGCTCGCGGTCGCCGCGCACGAGCTGCACGTGCTTGTCCGCCGTGACGCGGCCGAGCGCGGAGCCGCGCGGCGAGTGCACCACGAGGCCCGTGTGGCAGTGCAGGGGTCCGGCGGCCTCGACGACCTCCGGGTCGAGGCTCGTGAGCTCGACGGACTCGTGCTCCCAGAGCGACGCCGCCTCGGCGTCCGTGAAGGAGATCTCCCCCATGCCGGTCCAGCCCGAGTCGACGGCGAGCTCGTGGCGGTACTCCTCCGCGCGCAGCCCGACCGCCGACGCCTTGACCCGCATCGGCAGGTCCTTGGACACGACCGTCACGTCGTGCCCCTCCGCCGCGAGGTTCGCGGCGACGGAGAGGATGCGCGTGTCGTTGTCCCCCAGCCGGAAGCCGGCGGGCAGCACGTCGGGATCGGTGTGGTTGAGCTCGACGCGCAGGGTCCCGCCGACGTCCCCGACCGGGATCGGGGCGTCGAGCCGGCCGTGCTTCACGCGCAGGTCGTCGAGCATGCGCAGCGCGCTGCGGGCGAAGTACCCGAGCTCCGCGTGGTGGCGCTTGGCCTCCAGCTCGGTGATGACGACGACCGGGAGGACGACGTCGTGCTCGGCGAACCGCCCGATCGCGCGGGGGTCGCTCAGCAGGACCGAGGTGTCGACGACGAACGTGCGGCGCGCGTCGTCGTCTCTCGCGTCATCCTGCGGGGTGGGTGAGGTACCGGGGGTGGGTGAGGTGCGGACCACGAGGGCTCCCCTCCGGCGCGCGGGCGCCGTTCTCTCTCTGGGCGAGGCGGGCGACCGGCCGTCGGGCCGTGGGTGCCACGGCTCAGCAGCGCCGGTGCCGGCCCTCCTGAGCGGAGCGTGAACCCCATCGGCTGGCCTCCCGGAGGACGGCGGTGGTGCCGTCCGTCTCATCGAAACTACGCCGGTGTGATTCCGCTCACCACCCCCGACACGCCTCCGGGGCGAGGTTTAACCCTCCGTTCACGCGGTGGTCCGGAAGCGTGCTCCGCGAGATCGGCCCGAGCGTTCGAGATCGACCCTCGGGAGGCCGATCTCGCGACGTACGGGCCGATCTCGCGGGTCAGTGCTCGACGTGCTTCGGTGTCATCGCGATCGCGCACACGAAGCCGAGCACCAGGACCGCGGCCGTGACCGCGAGCGTCTGCCCGACGGCGGTCGCGAACCCCTGGTGGAACGCGGCGGTGGCGGCGTCGGTCACCTGGCGCGCGACGTCGTCGGGCACCCCGGGCGGGAGCGGGAAGGAGCCGCCCTGGCCGCCCTGGAGCGACCCGGCGTTCGCGAAGCCGTCGACGAACTGCTGGCGGAACTGCTCGGGGAGGGAGGCCGCCGCGTCCTGCGCGGCGGCGGGGAGGGTGACGGCGAGGCGCGCGGTGAGGGTCGCGACGATCGCCGCCGAGCCGATGACGCCGCCCACCTGGCGCGTGGTGTTGAACGCGCCCGCCCCGGCGCCCGCGGTGCGGTGGTCGAGGCCCGACGTCGCGAGGTTGGCGAGCGGCGAGAACACGCAGCCGGTGCCGATGCCGAACAGCGTCATGGGCAGCACGATCGTCACGACCGACACCCCCGGGCCGACGACCAGGGCGAGCCACCCGATCGCGACCGCGAGGACGCCGAACCCGGTCGCTACGACCCACTTGGCGGGCACCCTGTCGGACAGGCGACCCGCGAGCGGCGCCACGATCCCCGACACCAGCGACCCCGGCAGGTTGACGAGGGCGGCGTGCAGCGGCGACAGCCCGAGGATCGACTGCAGGTAGATCGTCAGGGGGAAGAAGATCCCGATCATCGCGAACGAGACGGACATGCCCGCGATGTTCGCGAGCGAGAAGTTGCGGGAGTGGAAGAGCCGCAGGGGCAGGAGCGCGCCGTCGCCGAGGTGGCGCTGCCACAGGACGAAGCCCACGAGCACGAGCAGCCCGGCGCCGATGACGCCCCAGACCGTGATCGGCCCGGTGATGGTGCCCCAGTCGTACGTCTCGCCCTCCTGGAGGCCGAAGACGACGGCGAACAGGCCGACGACCGAGAGCACGACGCCGAGGACGTCGAACGAGCGCTTGTTCGTCGCGAGGCGCGGCAGGCGCGTGAGCGCGAACCACAGCGCGACGACGCCGACCGGCACGTTGACGAAGAAGATCCACTCCCAGCCCCACGACTCGACGAACACGCCGCCGAGCAGCGGTCCGGCGATCGTCGCGACGCCGGCGGTCGCGCCCCACAGGCCCATGGCCGCGCCGCGCTGCCGCGGCGGGAAGACGCGCGTGATCATCGCCATGGTCTGCGGCGTCATGAGCGCCGCGCCGACGCCCTGGACCACGCGCGCCGCGATGAGCATCTCGATGGATCCCGAGAACCCGCACCACGCGGACGCGATCGTGAAGACCGCGAGCCCGACGACGAACACGGGCTTGGGGCCGTACCGGTCGCCGAGGCGCCCGGCGAGCAGGAGCAGCACGGCGTAGGAGAGCAGGTAGGCGCTGTTCACCCAGCCCACCGCGACGAGCGACGCGTCGAGCTCGGTCTGGAGCGTCGGGACGGCGATGTTCACGATCGTGGTGTCGACCATGATCATGAAGAAGCCGAGGATGAGCGGCGGCAGGATGCTCCAGGCGCTGCGGCCGTGGAGGTCGACGAGGGGCACCACGCGCGAGCCGCCGTCGGCGGGCGCCGGGGCCGTGCTCGGGCTGCTGCCCGGGGCGGGAGTGGTCACGAGGGCTCCTGAGGTGAGGTCGTGCGGGGGAAGCGGAACGCAGGCGCGGGCTGGTCGGTCCAGCTCAGCGCGCCCGACTCGAGGTCGGCGACCGTCGCGTCGAGCCACGCGATCTCGGCCTCGGCCTGGTGGAGCTGGAACGACGCGTCGAGCAGGTAGCGCCGGGGCAGCCCGCGCGTGACGACGCCGTCGAGGTGCTCGCGCACCCCGTCCGTCGCGGCCGCGAGCGCTGCCCGGCGCTCCCGCAGGAGGGCGAGGGCGTCCTCGAGCGGGAGGTCGTGCACGAGCGCGAGCCCCACCGGGAACGCCGGGTACTCGGGCGGCGTCTCGCGGACGAGGTCGCGCGTGCGGTCGTGGTGCGCGGCGACGCCCGCGTCGGTGATGGCGTAGAGGGTGCGCTCGGGCCGGTTGCCGTCGCGGTCGACGCCCGCGCGCTCGACGAGGCCGTCGCGCTCGAGCCGGTCGACCGCGTGGTAGACGGCGCCCGGGTTGAGCCGGACGAGCCGGTCGTCGCGCCGCTTGCGCAGGCGTACGAGCATCTCGTACGGGTGCATGGGTTGGTCGAGCAGCACGGCGAGCACGAGGGTCGCCGTGGGGCTCAGGCGCGGTGCGGGCACGGTCGTCTCCGGGACGGGTTCACGGCGGGGGCGGCGGACGGTGCGGGCAGGTGGCCCGGACAGGGAGGTCCGCAAGGAATATTCCGACTGGAATATACGCCGGACCCGGCGGGGTGTCGACCCCGGGCGGTTCGCGCGGTCGCGGCCCGCCGCGTAGGTTCACGAGCCATGAGCGTCACCGACCTGCTCGACCTCGACGCGACCGCCCTCGCCCACGCGCTCCGGAGCGGCGACGCCTCCCCGACGGAGGTGCTCGACGCGACGCTCGACGCCGCCACGGGCGTCGGCGCGGACGTCGGAGCGTTCACCGTCGTCACCGCCGACCTCGCGCACACGCAGGCGCTCGCCGCGGAGGCCGCGCTCGTCGCGGCACGTCGCGCGGGCTCCCTCGTCGCCGCGTCCACGGAGCCGGGCGCGCCGCCGCCGTTCCTCGGCGTCCCGTGCCCGGTCAAGGACCTCACCATGGTCGAGGGCGTGCCGATCCGCGCCGGGTCGGCCGCGATCGACCCGTTCCCGGCGCCCTACGACGACGGCGTCGCGACGCTCCTGCGCGCGGCGGGCACCGTCATGGTCGGCAAGACGACCACCCCGGAGCTCGGCCTGCCCTGCTACACCGAGCCCGACGTCGGGCCCACGGCCCGGACGCCGTGGGACCTCGCACGGTCCGCGGGCGGGTCGAGCGGCGGCGCCGCGGCCGCGGTCGCGGCACGCGTCGTCCCCGTCGCGCACGGGAGCGACGGTGGCGGCTCGCTGCGGATCCCCGCCAGCGCGTGCGGGCTCGTCGGGCTCAAGCCGTCGCGCGGGCTCGTGAGCCCCGGGCCGTACGGGGTCGACGGCGCGGGGCTCGCCACGCACGGCGTCCTCACCCGGTCGGTCCGGGACGCCGCGGCGTTCCTCGACGTGCTCGCGCGCCCGTGGCCGGGCGACACGTTCACCGCACGCCTGGCCGCCGCACCGTCGGGGCGGCGGCTCCGCGTCGGGCTCCTGCTCGACCCCGTGATCGCCGCCGACGCGCCCGTGCACCCCGCGTGCGCGGACGCGGCCAGCACGACCGCCGCGCTCCTCGCAGGGTTCGGGCACGACGTCGTCGAGATCCCCCCGCCGTTCGGCGCCGAGCGCTGGGACGCGTTCGCCGCCCTGTGGTCGGTCGGCGCGCTCCAGGCCCCCGTCCCGCCGGACCGCGAGCACCTGCTCGTCCCGCTCACGCGGTGGTTGCGCGAGCGCGGGCGCGGCGTGAGCGGGCTCGCGTACGCCACCGCCCTCGCCGGGGTGCAGCAGCTCACGCGAGAGGTCGCCGCCGCCTGGGCCGGGGTCGACGTCGTGCTCTCCCCCACGCTCGCGCAGCCGCCCGCGCTCGTCGGCAGCCAGCGGATCGACGACGACCCGGCCGCCGACTTCGCCGCACAGACCGCGTTCACCCCCTGGACCAGCGTGTGGAACCTCACCGGCCGCCCCGCGATCTCGCTCCCGCTCGGCGAGGCGCACGTGACCGACCCCGACGGGTCGTCCGCCACCGTCCCCGTGGGCGTCATGCTCGGCGCCGACCACGGGGACGACGCGCTCCTCCTCGACCTCGCCGCCCGCCTGGAGGAGGCCGCGCCGTGGTCCCACCGCCGACCGGGGACGGCGTCGTGACCGCCTACGTCGCCCTGCTGTTCGCCGTGAACGTGGGCGGGCGCAAGGTCCCGTCGACCGCGCTGCGCGAGCTCGCGGGCGAGCTCGGGTTCGCGCACGCCCGCACGGTCGTCAACAGCGGCAACCTCGTCGTCGCGCCCGGGACCTCGGGCGCGTCCGGTCCCGACGACGTCGCGCGGCTCCTGCACGACGCCGTCGCCGAACGCTTCGGCGTCGACGCCGCCGTGGCCGTGCTCACGACCGAGCGGTTGCGCAAGATCGTCCGCGGCAACCCCCTCCCCGACGACGCACAGGAGCGACCCGCCGCGCTCCTCGTCCTCGTCGGCGAGACCCCGGTCGACCCGGACGGCGCCGCCACGATCGACGACCGCGGCGGGACGGAGCGCGCCGCCGTCGCGAACGGCGTCCTGTACGTCGCCTACCCCGACGGCATCGGCCGCTCGAAGCTCACGACGGCGGTCCTCACGAAGGCCGCCGGCGCCCCGGTGACCGGCCGCAACTGGAACACCATGACCCGCCTCCTCACCCTCGCCGAGGACACCTCCGCCTGACCGCCCCGCCGAGGGGTCACGCAGGGTAGAGCCGTGGTCCGGCGAGGTAGGCGTGCTCGGAATTCAAGCCCGCGGGGTCGGGTCCGCGGCGCGGGTGTCCTCGGTGCTCGGGGCTGCGGCGCCCTCACCCTGGTCTTTCGGGCGTGGGTTCTAGGAGCGCCGCTCTGACGCCCCTTCGCATCCGAGTCCACCCCCACCGCTCAGCCGTCGGCCCACCACGGGCCTGCCGCCCGGCCGACCAGGCCATCCCCGTAAGCCGAACAGGCGACCACGGCTCGTCAGACACCCCCGACGAACCACAACCACCTGCTCGACGTCATGTCGCCACGACTCGACGCGACATCGCGACGACCAGAACCGTCGCGACGGTGACGCAACCCACGGCCACGGCGCAACGGCACCGAGAGCCGGGAGCCGGGAGCCGGGAGCCGGGAGCCGGGAGCCGGGAGCCGGGAGCCGGGAGCCGGGAGCCGGGAGCCGGGAGCCGGGAGCCGGGACGACCGTGCCACGCGGCTACCGAACGCGACAGCGGGAACATGCTCGGGGAACCGACACCGCGGGCAGTCGCCCGAGGTGAGCGGAGACCAGGGCGAGACGACGCCGGGCGGGGTGGGTGGTGGTGCCGCGTCGTGGCGGGCCTGGCGGGAGCCGCGAGGAACGAGCGGCGGATGGTAGACGCGGCACCACCACCCATCCCGCCACCCAAGGTGACCAGACCGCCGTCGAACACACGAACCAGGGCTCTAGCTCGGCGGGGTGGCCGGGCGCCAGTGCTGGACCTTGTCGACGTCGCGGACGACGACGTCGAGGCGGGCGAGCTCGCGCCGCAGGTCGGCGGCGTCGGACGTCTTGTCGGCCTGGAGCATCGTCGCGCGGGCGCGCAGGACCGCGTCGGCGCTCGGCGGGAGCGACGGGTCGCCGGGGACCCAGCGCCGGAACTCCTCTGCCCACGGGTCGCCGTCGTGCCACGGCCAGCCGTGCGACCGGAACGCGTCGGCAAGACGGTGGGTCGCGAGCTCGGTGCGGACGTGCAGGAGCTCGACGACCGGTGCGTCGTGAGCGTCGCCGTCCACGATGTCGACGCCGGCGTCGGGTGCGGTGCGCGCCGCGGGCGACGTGGGCCGGTCGGTGGCGGTCGGGGTCCGACGGCCGAGCACGACGAGGTCCTTGCGGTCGACGAGCACGGCGGTGACGTGGTCCCGGTCCAGCTCGGTGCGGTCGCCGCGCCGGTCGACGGCTGCGTGCGCGGCGTCGAGCGTCACGACCGCGATGTCCCGCACCGCGTGCGCGGCGAACACGAGCCCGGCACCGACCCCGAGGGCGAGGCAGATCGCGACGCCGAGGGTTCCCCGCTCGCCGAGGAGCTCGTCGATGGCGCGCGCGAGTCCCTGGAACGGCGCCCACCGCAGTCCCGCCATCCATCCGGCGAGGTGGAGCGCCCCGTACGCGAGCAGCGCCCCGAGGACCGGCGACCCGCCCCACAGGAGCCAGCGGTCGAGCGCCGTCGGTCCGACGACGGTCGGCACGTCCGGCGACACCGTCCCGTCCGGGGACGGGGTCGGGGACGGCGTCGGGGCAGGTGTCGGGGTCGGGGCGGAGTCGGTGGACTCTGCCGGGGTGAGGTCGGGCGCGGGGCGGGGGACGTTGTCGGGCACCTGCCGATCCTCACGTGCGCTGGCCGCGGGCGGCGTCGCCCGGGAGGATGATCGCCAGACGAGCACGTCGGCCGCGCGGGGTACGGCCCCCGTAGAATCGAGGACGGTGTGCCGGGAAGTCTGGTCGGCCACGGTCTCGCGTCCGCGGGCCGTGCGACACGACAGCGACCCCGGGAGCACGATGACCCACGCCACCCCGCCCTCCGGCACCCACCCCGCCCCGTCGACGGACCGGCCCTCGCCTCGCGTGCGGCTGCGCCGGTGGGTGAGCAGAGAGACGACGGGCGGCGCGCTGCTCATCGGCGCGGCGCTGCTCGCGCTGCTGTGGGCGAACTCCCCGTGGCGGGACGCGTACACGACCCTCTCGGAGACGGTGGTCGGGCCGGCCTCGATCGGCCCGCTGTCCCTGCACCTCGACCTGAGCCTCGAGACCTGGGCCGCCGACGGGCTGCTCGCGATCTTCTTCTTCGTCGTGGGCGTCGAGCTCAAGCAGGAGTTCGTGGCGGGCAGCCTCCGGAGCCCACGGCAGGCCGGGGTACCGATGCTCGCCGCGGTCGGCGGCATGGCCGTGCCGGCGGCGATCTTCACGGCGGTCGTGCTGCTTGCGGGCGACGACGGCGCGCTGCACGGCTGGGCGATCCCGACGGCCACGGACATCGCGTTCGCGCTCGGCGTGCTCGCCGTGTTCGGGCGCGGGCTGCCCGCCGCGATCCGCACGTTCCTCCTCACGCTCGCGGTCGTGGACGACCTGCTCGCGATCGTCGTCATCGCGGTCTTCTACACGGCCGACCTGCGCATCGGGTTCCTCGGCCTCGCGCTCGTCGCGGTCGCGCTGTTCGCCGTGCTGGTCCGGGCACGGCGCACCCGGTGGTGGCTCCTCGTGCCCGTCGCGGTCGTCGCGTGGGTGCTGGTCCACGAGTCCGGCGTGCACGCGACGATCGCGGGCGTCCTGCTCGGCTTCACCGTCCCCGCGCTCGCGATGCACGGCGAGACCGAGTCGCGCACGCACCGGTTCGAGCACGCCTTGCGCCCGGTCTCCCAGGGGATCGCCCTGCCGGTGTTCGCGTTCTTCGCCGCGGGCGTGACGTTCGTCGGCGGCGGGGGCGACGTCCTCGGCCAGCCGGTCGTGCTCGCGATCGTCCTCGGCCTCGTGCTGGGCAAGCTCGTGGGCGTGCTCGGGGTGACGGCGCTCGTCACACGGTTCACCCCGCTGCGCCTCGCGCCGGGCATCGGGGTGCGCGACCTGCTCCCGGTCGGCCTGCTGGGCGGCATCGGGTTCACCGTGTCGCTCCTCATCGCGGAGCTGTCGTTCCCGGACTCGACCCACACCGACGCGGCGAAGATCGCCGTCCTCGCCGCGTCGACGATCGCCGCCGCCCTCGCCGCGGTCGCGCTGCGCTGGGACGCCCGGCGTGCGCGCAGCAACGACATGAACCTCGACGACCTGCCGGACGACGTCACCGACCACATCGGCGACGCGAAGGACCGCCTGGAGCACTGACCCGGGCCGTCCGCGTTCGCCGAACCCGGGGTTGCGGGCGAGGCGAGGGCCCAGCTCGCCCGTATCCCCGGGTTCGGCACCGGTCGGTGCGCCGCGTGGGGCCCGCTCAGCAGGTCGTCGCGACCTCGTAGCGGCCCGGCGCGGCCTCGCGCAGCGTCGTGACCGTCGCGTCGCCCTGGCCGAGGTACGCGAGCGAGCCCACCGCGTAGTACGGGTTGTACGGGTCCACGCCGTAGGAGATCGCGCGACCCGCAGCCTGGTGCTGGGCGTTCGTCGCCGTGCCGCACCACGGTCCGGAGGGCACCTGCACCGTCACGGTGACCTGTGCGGTCGTCGCGTTCCCCGCCGCGTCGACCGCGCGGGCGGCGAGCACGTGGGCGCCCGCCGCGAGCGCCGTCGTGTCCCAGTCGTCCGCGTACGGGGCGGTGCGCAGCGTCGCGAGCGCGGTGCCGTCGACGCTCAGCTCGACGCGGTCCACGCGGCGGTCGTCCGCCGCCGCGACGGCGACCCGGACGGCCCCTGTCACGGTCGCGCCCGCGGTCGGCGACGTGATCGTGACCGTCGGAGCGACGACGTCGGGCTCGGGCCCGGTGCCGGGGTCGCGGTCGACCCGGCGGTTGTTCTCGAACAGGAAGTCGGTGAGGTAGGCCGGGTAGTCGATGCTGTTCGTCGACACGTACGACCCGCCCGGCCCGCCGCCCGCGGGCCACGCGTGGGCGAGCCCGGTGTTCCGGACCAGCGAGACGCGCGGGCCGTCGGCGTCCGACCACAGCGAGCCGGAGCCCGCCGTGTTCGTCCCCGCGAGCCCGGCGAGGGAGAACGACGACGTCGTCCCGGCGCCGTAGAGGTCGGCCATGACCTGGGCGTTCAGCGTCCCGTACCCCGTCGCGACGGTCGTGTCCGCGCTGCCGAAGACGATGGACGTCACCTGGGTGGCGAACTCCGCCGCGTGCGTCCCCGCGAACGTCCGGCACGTCGAGCGCGCCTGCGCGAGCGTCGTCGCGACGCTCCCGATCTGGCCGGACGTCGTCCCGACCGTGGGCCCGGCCGCGATCCCGACGCCGGCGAACACGTCGGGCGCGAGGCAGCCCATGACCATCGCCTGGCCGCCGCCGGAGGACAGCCCGCTGACGTACACCTGGTCCGGGTCGATGCCGAGCGAGGTGTCGGCGAGCAGCGCCGAGACGAGGTCGAGCAGGTTGTCGTCGTGCCGCGCGGGGTTCGTCCGGCTGTGGTTCGTGTCGTAGTAGTCCCAGCAGCCGAGCAGGACGCCGCCGCTCGGCGCCGCGGGGATCGCGACGACCATGCCGTGCTCGTTGGCGGTCGCGGTCCAGTTGCCCGCGTTCTTGAGCACCTGCGAGGTCTGGACGCAGCCGTGCAGCGAGACCATGAGCGCCCGACCGCCGGGGAGCGCGGGCGCGGTCGTCGGCCGGTACAGCTCGACCGTCATGCCGCCCGCCGAGCGCTGGGACCAGGAGCCGGCCGCGGACGCGGGGGCCGTGACGAGCGGCGCGAGCACGACGGCGAGCGCCGTGCCGAGGGCGAGCGCGGCCGCGGACCGGCGGGCGCGGCCGCGCCGCCTGAGGGAGTGCCTGACCATCTGAACCTCCACGTCGAGGTCGGGTCGCCGTCAGCGCCGGACGCGCTGCGGCGCGCACCGTCGCGCGCCGGACCCGGGCGAACCGGACGTTACGTGTGACCTGAATCACCTGTCAACATCGCCTCGTCGGCCCCGTGGCCGGATCGTGACCGGCGCGGGTTGACACCGCGCTCGTCGCGGATCCATGATTCCCGCAACCTGAATCGCCTCTCATGTTTGAGCGGCGCTCCCCCAGGACCACCCAACGAAGGGCGAAGTCATGCGGACGAAGAAGTCCCAGCGGCCGGCACTCGCCGTCGCCGCGCTCGCGGCCGCGAGCCTCGTGCTCGCGGCGTGCGCGCCGACCGACGCGACCGGCGGCGACACGACCGGAGGCGAGAGCAGCGCGAGCGCCGACCCCGTCGACGTCGGCATCATCTACTCCAAGACCGGGCCGCTCGCGGCCTACGGCGAGGCCTACTACGAGGGCTTCCAGGCCGGCCTCGACTACGCGACCGACGGCACGGGCGAGGTCGACGGCCGGCCCGTCAACGTGACGTTCCACGACGACGGCGGCGACCCCGACAAGGCGGTCGGCCAGGCGAAGGACCTCATCGGCAAGGGCTACCAGATCCTCGGCGGCACGGTCGTGTCCGGCGTGGCGCTCAAGCTCGCCGAGCAGGCCGAGCAGAACAAGGTGCTCTACATCTCCGGCCCGGCCGCGGTCGACGCGCTCACCGGCATCAACGACTACACGTTCCGCTCGGGGCGCCAGTCGCTCCAGGACGTCGCGACCGCCGGCACGTTCGTCGACCCCGACGGCGCGAAGGTCGTCGTGTTCGCGCAGGACAACGCGTTCGGCCAGGGCAACCTCGCCGCGGTCGAGGCGGTCCTCGGCGCGCAGGGCGCCGAGGTGACGAGCGTGCTCGTGCCCGAGGACGCGACGGAGTTCACGCCGTTCGCGCACCAGATCGTCGACGCCGCGCCCGACCTCGTGTTCGTCGCGTGGGCCGGGGCGACGTCGGGCGCGATGTGGCAGGGCCTCGACCAGCAGGGCGTGCTCGACTCGACGACGGTCGTCACCGGCCTCGGCGACGTCGCCACCTACGGCGCGTACGGCGCCGCGGCGAGCAAGGTCGACTTCCTCAACCACTACTTCCCCGGCGCCGCGGGCACCGAGGTCGAGGCCGCGATGCTCGCGTCGGTCGAGGCGGCCGGCAAGCAGGCGGACCTCTTCACGCCCGACGGCTTCGTCGCGGCGCAGATGATCGTCCACGCGATCGAGGAGGGCGGCGACGACGTCGACGCCATGGTCGACGCGCTCGAGGGCTGGAGCTTCGACGGGCCCAAGGGCGCGACGACGGTCCGCGCGTCCGACCACGCGCTGATCCAGCCGATGTACCAGGTCAAGCTCGTGGCCGACGGCGACGCCTGGGACCCCGAGCTCGTCACCGAGGTGCCGGGCGAGGACGTCGCGCCGGCCGAGGCGGGCTGACGTGGGCGAGCCGCACACCCTCCCCGCGCTCGAGGTCCGCGACCTCGGGCTCCAGATCGGCGGCGCGCGCATCCTCCAGGGCGTGAGCCTCGCCGTCGGGCAGGGCGAGATGCTCGGGGTGATCGGGCCGAACGGCGCGGGCAAGACGACGCTCTTCAACCTGGTCTCGGGCATCCACCGCCCGACGAGCGGGTCGGTGCTCCTCGAGGGCACGGACGTGACGACCACCTCGGTGGCGGCACGCGCCCGCGCCGGGCTGGGTCGCACGTTCCAGACGTCGAGCCTGTTCCCGCGTCTGAGCGTCCGGGAGAACGTGCGGCTCGCCGCGCAGGGGCGCCTCGGCGGTGCCCTGTCCGTGCTGCGCTTCCCGCGCCGCGGCGACGCCGCGACGCGGGAGGCGGACCGGCACCTGGCGACCGTGGGGCTCGCGCGCCGAGCGGACGTCGCCGCGGGCGACCTCTCCCACGGCGACAAGCGCAAGCTCGAGATCGCGGTGCTCCTCGCGACGGAGCCGCGGGTCGTGCTGCTCGACGAGCCCATGGCGGGCGTGTCCTCGGCCGACGTGCCCGGGCTCGTCGAGGTCATCCGCGACCTGCACGCCACGGGCTGCACGGTCCTCATGGTCGAGCACCACATGGACGTCGTCCTGGGGCTCGCCGACCGGGTCGCCGTCATGCACCACGGCGAGGTGCTCGCGTGCGACACCCCCGACGCCGTCATGGCGGACCCGACGGTGCAGAGCGCCTACCTGGGCGTCACGGCAGGAGAGGCAGCATGAGCGCCAGCAGCGGGAGCACCACCCACCCCGCGGCCGCGAGCGACGTGCCCGTCCTCGAGGTGCGCGGGCTGTCCGCGCGCATCGCGGGCCAGCAGGTCGTCGAGGACGTGACGTTCTCCGTCCCGGCCACGGGCGTCACGGCGGTGCTGGGCCGCAACGGCGTCGGCAAGACGTCGACCCTCAAGGCCGTGCTCGGCCTGATCGAGCGCCGGGGCGAGGTGCTGCTCGCGGGCGCGCGCGTCGACGGCGAGCGCACGGACAAGATCGTGCGCCGCGGCGTCGGGTACGTGCCCGAGGACCGCGAGGTGTTCGCCGGGCTCACGGTCGCGGAGAACCTGCGCCTCGCCGAGCGCGACGCCCACCCGCGGCGCGAGCTCGTCGCCGAGCTGTTCCCCGACCTCGTGCAGCGCGCGGCGCAGCGCGCCGGCACGCTCTCGGGTGGCCAGCAGCAGATGGTGTCGCTCGCGCGCGCCCTGCTCAACGCCAACCGCCTGCTCCTCGTCGACGAGCCGACCAAGGGCCTCGCCCCGCGGATCGTCGGCGAGGTCGCCGACGCGCTCGCGGAGGCGGCACGCACCGTGCCGATCCTGCTCGTCGAGCAGAACCTCGAGGTCATCGAGCGGCTCGCCGAGCGCGTCGTCGTGATCGACGCGGGCCGCGTCGTGCACACGGGCCCGGCGCGCGAGCTCCTCGACGACCCCGACCGCGTCCAGCAGCTCCTCGGCGTGCACGCCGAGGTCGACCACCACGGAACCGAAGGGGCGGTGGCCCGGTGAGCACGATCGTCCTCCTCCTCGTCACGGGGCTCGGCCTCGGGGCGCTGTACTTCCTCGTCGCGTCCGGCCTGTCCCTCATCTACGGGCTCATGGGCGTCCTCAACTTCGCGCACGGCTCGTTCCTCACGCTCGGCGCGTTCGGCGGATGGTTCGTCGCGCGCTCGCTCGGCGCGGACTCGTGGGGCGTGTTCGCGCTCTCGCTCCTCGCGGGCGCGGTCGTCGGCGCGGGCGCCGCGGCGCTCACCGAGCTGCTGCTCATCCGCCCGCTCTACGAGCGGCACATCGAGCAGGTGCTCGTGACGGTCGGTCTCTCGCTCGCGTCCGTCGCGCTGTTCGAGGGGATGTGGGGCTCGGACCCCGAGTTCATCTCCGGGCCGGCGTGGCTGAAGGGCACGACGGACCTCGCGGGCGCGCCGATCCCCAACGACCGGTTCGTCGCGATCGCCGCCGCGGCGCTCGTGCTCGGCGCCATCGTGCTGTTCCTCAAGCGCACGCGCTACGGGCTCGTCATCCGCGCGGGCGTCGAGAACCGGTCCATGGTCACGGCGCTCGGCATCGACGTGCGCAAGGCGTTCACGCTCGTGTTCGCCCTCGGCGGCGCCGCGGCGGGCCTCGGCGGCGTCCTCGCCTCGCAGTACTTCGGCTACGTCTCGCCGCACCTCGGCGGGTCGCTGCTCATCTTCGCGTTCATCGTCACCGTCATCGGCGGGCTCGGCTCGCTGACCGGTGCCGCGGTCGCGTCCGTGCTCGTCGCGGTCCTGCAGCAGTTCGCGAACTACTACCTCGGCTACGGCGACCTCATCGTCGTCCTGCTGCTCGCGCTCGTGCTCCTCGTCCGTCCCACCGGCCTCCTCGGGAAGGCAGCCGCATGACCACCCAGACCGCTCCCCCGGCCCCAGCGGCCCGCGCCGACGACGCGCCCCCGGACGAGCGCCCGGCCCGCCGGGCGCCGTCGGGCACGCTCGTGCGCACCCTCGCGGGCGTCGCGCTCGTCGCGCTGCTCGCGTGCCTCCCGCTGCTCGCGATCCACGTGCCGGGCGTCCTGCCCGGCCCGACGTACACGCCCGGCGCGCTGCAGATGATGGCGCTGTGCTGGCTCATCGGCGCGCTCGCGCTGAGCTACCACCTGCTGTTCGGCGTCGCGGGGCTGCTCAGCTTCGGGCACGCGCTGTACTTCGCGGCCGGCGTCTACGGGCTCGCGATCGTGCTCGACACGACCGGAATCCCGCTCCTGCCCGCCGCGGCGCTCGTGCTCGTCGGCGGGATCGTCCTCGCGCACGTGGTCGGCGCGATCTCGCTGCGCGTCACCGGCATCTCCTTCGCGATGGTCACGCTCGCGTTCGCGCAGGCCGGCAACGTGCTCGTGCGCCGCAACCCCGGCGGCGCGACGGGCGGCGAGGAGGGCCTCGCGCTCGCGACCGCCAACGTGCCCGACGCCTTCGTCGGGGTGCTCAACACGCGCAACCTCTACTGGCTCGCGCTCGCCGTGCTCGTCGTGGTCTACCTCGTGGTGCTGTGGGTCGAGCGCTCGCGCGCCGGGCACGTCGCGGCGGCGACGCGCGAGAACGAGATGCGCGTGCGCGTCGTCGGCGGGCGGCCGTACCTCGTCAAGCTCCTCGTGTTCGTGCTCGCGGCGACGCTCGCGACGGTCGTCGGCATGGCGTACCTGCTGCTCCAGTCCGGCGCCGTGCCGCGCGCGACGTCCGCCGACTTCACGCTCACGCTGCTCGTCATGGTCGTGCTCGGCGGCGTCGGGTCCCGGTGGGGCGCGATCGTCGGCGGCGTGCTCTACACGATCCTCGACCAGCGCCTCGGGACGCTCGCGAGCTCCGCGGCCGTGGCCGACCTGCCGGCCGTGCTGCGCGTCCCGCTCAGCGAGCCGCTGTTCCTGCTCGGGACGCTGTTCATCCTCGTCGTGATGTTCCTGCCCGGCGGCATCGCCGGCGCCGCGTCGCGCCTCGCCGCGCGCCGCCGCCCGCGGGAGGATCGGGAGGGAGCCCGCGAGCGCCTCGAGGAGGTGGCATGACGACGACGCAGCACCGGCCCGGCGCGCAGGACGGCCTGCACACCCTCGGGCGCTGGACGCGCGACCGCGCGCTCGCCACGCCGGAGCGGGTCGCGGTCGACGACCGCGGCGTGACCCTGCGGTACCGCGACCTGCACGAGCGCGCAAGCGCCCTGGCGACGGCGTTCCGCGAGGCGGGCTACGGCGTCGGCGACCGCGTGGCCACGGTGACGGGCAACAGCGCCGACCAGGTCGTGCTGTTCTTCGCGTGCGCGCAGGCGGGACTGGTGCTCGCGCCGCTGTCGTGGCGCCTGTCGCCCGGCGAGCTCGCGGCGCAGCTCGAGCAGGCCGACCCGGCGCTCGTGCTCGTGGAGCAGGAGTTCTCCGCGCTGGCCGACGCGGCGTTCGACCGGCTGGACCGGCTCGTCCTCCCGCCGCGGCGCACCGAGCTCGGCCGCAGCGGCGTCGAGGCGCAGGTCCCCGCACCCTCGCGCCGCCCGCGCCTGACCGACGGCGCACGCGACGCGGGCGGCGCAGGCCAGGCCGCGGTGGCGCCCGCCCCCGAGCGCCGGGCCGTGCGCGACGACGACCCGCTCCTGCTCGTCTTCACGTCCGGGACGCAGGGCACGCCCAAGGGCGCGCTGCTCACGCACGCGAACTGCTTCTGGACCAACCTCTCGCTCTCGCGCACGGTCGAGCTGACGAGCCACGACGTCGTGCTGAGCGTCCTGCCGCAGTTCCACGCGGGCGGGTGGAACATCCAGCCGCTGCTCGCGTGGTGGACCGGCGCGACAGTCGTCCTGGAGCGGACGTTCGAGCCCGAGCGCGTGCTGCAGCTCGTCGCGGAGCGCCGCGTCACGACGATGATGGGCGTCCCGACCAACTACCTGCTCCTCGCGGAGCACCCCGGCTTCGCGGGCGCCGACCTGTCGTCGCTGCGGCACGCCGTCGTGGGCGGCGCGCCGATGCCCGAGCCCCTGCTGCGCTCGTGGCACCGGCGCGGCGTCGCGCTCTCGCAGGGGTACGGGCTCACCGAGGCCGGGCCCAACGTGCTGTGCCTGCCGGACGACCAGGCGCGCGAACGCATCGGGTCGGCCGGGACGCCGTACCCGCACGTCGAGGTCGCCGTCGCCGACCCGGTGACCGGCCAGCACCTCGACGGACCGGCGTCCGGCGAGCTGCTGGTCCGCGGACCCGGGGTGTTCGCCGGGTACTTCCGCGACGAGGCCGCGACGGCCGCCGTCCTGCACGACGGCTGGCTGCGCACCGGCGACCTCGTCGAGCGCGACGCCGACGGGTACTACCGCGTGGTGGACCGGATCAAGGACGTCTTCATCGTCGGAGGCGAGAACGTCACGCCGTCCGAGGTGGAGGCCGTGCTCCGGCGGCACCCCGGCGTCGCGGACGTCGCGGTGGTGGGCGTGCCCGACGACCGGTGGGGCGAGGTCGGCGCGGCGTTCGTCGTCCCGCGCCAGGGCCACCCCACCGACGCCGAGGAGCTGGAGGCGTTCTGCCGCCGCGAGCTCGCGCACTTCAAGGTCCCGCGCCGCTTCGACCTCGTCCCGTCCCTGCCCCGCACGTCGCTGCACAAGGTGTCGCGCCGCTCGCTCGCCGAGCGCGTGACCGTCCCGGAGGACTCATGAGCACCCAGCCCCGCACCGCCCGCGGCAACCGCACGCGGGCCAAGATCCTCGCCGCGGCCGAGCAGGTGTTCGCCCAGGTCGGGTACCACGACGCGTCGATCGTGAAGATCACCGAGTCCGCGGGCGTCGGGCAGGGCACGTTCTACCTGTACTTCGAGTCGAAGATCGACGTGTTCGACGAGCTCGTCGACGACCTCAACCGCCGCGTGCGGCACGCGATGATCGAGGCGAGCTCGCAGGCGACGACGCGCCTGGCCGCCGAGCGTGCGGGCTTCGAGGCGTTCTTCCGCTTCACCGCCGAGCACCCGGCGCTCTACCGGATCGTGCGGCAGGCCGAGTTCGTGTCGCCCGGGGCACTGCGCCGCCACTACGCGCGCATCGTCGAGGGCTACATGACCGGGCTCGACAAGGCGCGCGCGAACGGCGAGGTCGGCCACGACGTCGACCCGGAGGTCGCCGCCTGGGCGCTCATGGGCATCGGCGAGATCGTCGGGATGCGCTGGGTGCTGTGGGGCGGGCGCTGGGACGAGGGCGCGGAGCCGCCGTCGTACGACACCGCGGCCGCCGAGGTCCCCCCGCACGTCTTCGAGCAGACCATGCAGTTCATCGAGCGCGCGCTCGCAGCCCCGCGGGCCGCCCCACCGGCCGGGACCGGACCCGCCACCACGACCGACACCGAAGGAGACGCGCGATGACCGCCGCCGCCACCGTCCCCGCAGGCATCCCCGCCGGGTCCGGCGCCCCCACGCTCGCCGGGCGCCGCGCGCTCGTCACGGGCGGCGCGAGCGGCATCGGTGCGGCGTGCGCGCGCGAGCTCGCCGGTCGCGGCGCGCACGTCACGATCGCCGACGTCGACCCCGACGGCGCGCAGCGCCTCGCGGACGAGCTCGGCGGCGAGGCGTGGGTCGTCGACCTCGCCGACACGCGCGCGCTCGACGACCTCACGCTGGACGTCGACGTCCTCGTCAACAACGCGGGCGTGCAGCGCGTGAGCCCCATCGAGGACTTCCGCCCCGACGACTTCCGCCTGCTGCACGCGATCATGCTCGAGGCGCCGTTCCTGCTGGTCCGGGCCGCGCTCCCGGGGATGTACGCGCGCGGGTTCGGCCGTGTCGTCAACGTCTCGTCCGTGCACGGCCTCGTCGCGTCGCCGTTCAAGTCGGCGTACGTGTCCGCGAAGCACGGCCTGGAGGGGCTGTCCAAGGTGACCGCGCTCGAGGGCGGCCCGCACGGCGTGACGAGCGTGTGCGTCAACCCGGGGTACGTGCGCACGCCGCTCGTCGAGAAGCAGATCGCCGACCAGGCGCGCGTGCACGGCATCCCCGAGTCCGAGGTGCTCGCGACCGTGCTCCTCGCCGAGTCCGCGGTCAAGCGGCTCGTCGAGCCCGAGGAGGTCGCGTCGCTCGTCGGCTGGCTCACCGGCCCCGACGCGTCGATGGTCTCGGGCGCCTCGTGGACGATCGACGGCGGCTGGAGCGCGCGATGACCCCGGGAGCGACCGCGGGAGCGACCACGGGCACGGCCGCCCGCCCGACGACGGACCCCGCGCGCGCGTCGCACGACGTCACCGCGGCGACCCACACCTACGCGACACTCGACGTGCCCGTCGCGGGCGGCCGCCTGCGCGTCGGGGTGTGGGACCCGGTGGCCTCCGACGACGCCGCGGCGGACGACCCGGCCGACGGCGGCGAGCGTCCCACGGTCCCGACCGTCCTCGCCGTGCACGGCATCACGGCGTCGCACCGCGCCTGGCCCGCGGTCGTGGCCGCGCTGCCGGGCGTGCGCGTCGTCGCGCCGGACCTGCGAGGACGCGGTCGCAGCAACACCCTGCCCGGCCCGTACGGCATGGGCGCGCACGCCGACGACCTCGCGGCGGTGCTCGACGCGCTGGCGATCGAGAGCGTGGTCGCGCTCGGGCACTCGATGGGCGCGTTCGTGTCGGTCGTGCTCGCGCACCGCCACCTCGGCCGCGTCTCCCGGCTCGTGCTCGTCGACGGCGGCATCCCGCTCCCGCCGCCCGCGGGCCTGCCCGCGGACGCCGGTCACGACGAGGTCCTGCGCGCCCTGCTCGGCCCCGCCGTCGAGCGGTTGGAGCGGACCTTCGCCGACCGCGAGGAGTACCGCGGCTTCTGGCGCGCGCACCCCGCGTTCGCGAGCGCGTGGGACGAGCCGTGGGGCGACGTCGTCGCGGGCTACGTCGACTACGACCTCGTCGGCGAACCGCCCGTGCTGCGCCCGGCGTCGTCGGGGACGGCGGTCTCGGCCGACTCGCTCGAGCTCTACGAGGGCGGCCCGCTCGCCGACGCGCTCACGGGCGACCACCCGCTCGACGTCCCGCTCGTGCTCCTGCGCGCGCCGCGCGGCCTGCTCGACGAGCCCGAGGCCCTGTACTCCCCCGAGCACCTCGCCGCGTGGCGCGCGCGACTGCCGGGGCTGCGCACCCGCGACGTAGCGGGTATCAATCACTACACGATCATCATGAGCCCGCCCGGCGTCGAGGCCGTCGCGGGCGAGACCCTGCGGGCCCTGGCCTCCGTCACGAGCGGCGGACCAGGACCGGCGAGTGACGAGGAGGTCACGGCATGAGCCCCACGATCACGTCCCCACGAGGGACCGGGCTGGACAAGGTGGTCGCGTCGGCGGCCGAGGCCGTCGCGGACGTGCCCGACGGCGCGTCGCTCGCCGTCGGCGGGTTCGGCCTGTGCGGCAACCCGATCGCGCTCATCGAGGCGCTGCTCGCCCAGGGCACGCGCGACCTGTGGGTCGTGAGCAACAACTGCGGCGTCGACGACTGGGGTCTCGGCATCCTCCTCGGGGCGGGCCGCATCCGGAAGATGACGAGCTCGTACGTCGGGGAGAACAAGGAGTTCGAGCGGCAGTTCCTCTCGGGCGAGCTCGAGCTGGAGCTCACGCCGCAGGGCACGCTCGCGGAGAAGCTGCGCGCCGGCGGCGCGGGCATCGCCGGGTTCTGGACCCGCACGGGCGTCGGCACGCAGGTCGCCGAGGGCGGCCTCCCCCAGCGGTACGACGGCGCGGGCGGCGTCGCGCAGGCCAGCGCGCCCAAGGAGGTGCGCACGTTCGGCGTCGGGCCGCGCGGCCGCGACGGGTCGCACGCCGACGAGGCCGAGTTCGTCCTGGAGGACGCGATCACGACGGACTACGCGCTCGTGCACGCGTTGCGCGGCGACCGCCACGGCAACCTCGTGTTCCACCGCTCGGCGCGCAACTTCTCCCCGCTCGCCGCGATGGCGGGCCGCGTGTGCGTCGCGCAGGTCGAGGAGCTCGTCGAGCCCGGCGAGATCGACCCCGACGAGGTCCACCTGCCCGGGGTGTTCGTCCACCGCGTCGTCGAGGTCGGCCCCGACGCGCCCAAGCGCATCGAGCGCCGCACCGTGCGCCCTGCCGCAGAGACCGACCAGCCCGCGCGCACGACGTCGGGTACCGCGACCAGCGTGAAGGAGGGCTGACGCATGGCGCTCACCCGCGACGAGATGGCCGCGCGCGCCGCGCGCGAGCTCCAGGACGGCTGGTACGTCAACCTCGGCATCGGCCTGCCGACGCTCGTGCCCAACTACGTCCCGGCCGACCGGCACCTCGTGCTCCAGTCGGAGAACGGGATCCTCGGCGTCGGGCCGTACCCGACCGAGGACGCCGTCGACCCCGACCTCATCAACGCCGGCAAGGAGACCGTCACCGTCCTCCCGGGCGCCGCGTTCTTCGACTCCGCGCTGAGCTTCGGCATGATCCGCGGCGGCAAGATCGACGCCGCCATCCTCGGTGGGATGCAGGTCTCCGAGACGGGCGACCTCGCCAACTGGATGATCCCCGGCAAGATGGTCAAGGGCCCCGGCGGCGCGATGGACCTCGTGCACGGGGCGGGCCGCGTGATCGTCCTCATGGAGCACGTCGCGCGCGACGGGTCGCCCAAGATCCTGCGCTCGTGCTCGCTGCCCCTCACCGGGCGCGGGGTCGTGCACCGAATCATCACCGACCTCGCGGTGATCGACGTGACGCCGGGCGGCCTCGTGCTGCGCGAGACCGCGCCGGGCGTGAGCGTCGACGACGTCCGCGCGGCCACGGAGCCCGACCTCGCCGTCGCGCTCGACGACGCCCCGCTCGACGTCGCCGACGCCGGCCCGGGACCGTCCACGCACGCCGCGGGGACGCCGTCGTGACGCGCGACGTGCTGCGCCGCGACGTCACGACCCCGCGCGGTCGCGAGCACGTGCGCGAGGTCGCCGCCGAGGGTGCGGCGCGCGCGACGGTCCTGCTCGTGCACGGCAACTGCTCGTCGTCGGCGTTCTTCGACCCGCTGCTGCGCGCGCTGCCCGCCGACGTGCGCGGCGTCGCCGTCGACCTGCGCGGGTACGGCGACGCCGAGGTCCGGCCCGTCGACGCGACGCGCGGCGTGCGGGACTTCGCCGACGACGTCGCCGCCGTCGTCGACGCGCTCGACCTCGCACCCCCGCTCGTCGCGGTGGCGCACTCGGCCGGGGCGGGGGTCGTGCTCCAGCTCGCGACGGACCGACCCGACCTCTTCGACGCGGTGCTCCTCGAGGCGCCCATGTCGCCGTACGGGTTCGGCGGCACGCGCGACGTGGACGGCACGCCGCTCTCCCCCGACTTCGCGGGCTCGGGCGGCGGGACGGCGAACCCGGCGTTCGTCGCAGCGCTCGCCGCCGGCGACCGCAGCGAGGACGCCGGGTCGCCCCGCGACGTGCTGCGCCGGTTCTACGTCGCCGACCCCGCCTCGCTCGGCGAGCCGCTCGGCGACCTGGAGGAGCTCCTGCTCGACTCCGTGCTGTCCACGCGCACGGGCGACGACAACTACCCGGGCGACCAGACGTCGTCGGGCACGTGGCCCGGCGTGGCGCCCGGGACGCGCGGCATGAACAACGCGATCAGCGCGCGGTACTGCGACCTGTCGGGCTTCGCGACGTCCGGTGCGACGGCGCCCGTGCTGTGGGTGCGCGGCGACGCCGACGCGATCGTCTCGGACGCGTCGCTGTTCGACCTCGCGCAGCTCGGGGCGCTCGGCGCCGTACCCGGCTGGCCGGGCGCCGAGACGCACCCGCCGCAGCCGATGGTCGCCCAGACGCGCGCCGTCCTCGACGCCTACGCGGCCGCGGGCGGGCGGTACCGTGAAGAGGTGCGGCCCGGCGTCGGGCACAGCCCCCACCTCGAGGAGCCGGACGTGTTCCTCGGGCTCCTGCTCGGGCTCGTGGACGACGCCGTCGCCGGCACGACCACCGCACGAGCGGGCGCCACACCCCCGGCGCCCGCGCAGACACCGCCGTCCGCACCCCTGGAGGTCCAGCCGTGAGCACCACCACCACCCACTCCCCTGACGACGTCGTGGTCGTCGCCGCCGCCCGCACGCCGCAGGGCCGGCTCAAGGGCTCGCTCACCGCGCTGACCGCGGTCGAGCTCGGTGCCGTCGCCGCGCGCGCCGCGATCGAGCGCTCAGGGCTCGGCGCGGAGGCGGTCGACGCCGTGGTGTTCGGCCAGGTGCTCCAGGCCGGGGCGGGCCAGAACCCCGCGCGCCAGACGGCGGCCGCCGCGGGCGTGGGCTGGGACGTGCCCGCCGTGACGGTGAACAAGGTGTGCCTCTCCGGGCTCACCGCCGTCATCGACGGCACGCGGATGATCCGCTCCGGCGAGGCCGAGGTCGTGCTCGTCGGCGGCCAGGAGTCCATGACCAACGCGCCGCACCTGCTCCCCGGCTCGCGCGCCGGGTTCGCGTTCGGCGACGCGACGCTCGTCGACGCCGTCGCGCGCGACGGGCTCACCGACGCGTTCGACCGCGCCTCCATGGGCGTCTCGACCGAGCGCACGAACGTGGGCGACGTGTTCGTGTCGCGCGAGGTGCAGGACGCCGTCGCGGCGGCCTCGCACCAGCGCGCCGCGGCCGCGGCCAAGGACGGCCTGTTCGACGCCGAGCTCGCACCCGTGAGCGTCCCGCAGCGCCGGGGCGAGCCCGTCGAGGTGCGCGACGACGAGGGCGTGCGCCCCGACACCACCGCCGAGGGTCTCGCCCGCCTGCGGCCCGCGTTCGACCCCGAGGGCACCATCACCGCGGGCAACGCGTCGCAGATCTCCGACGGCGCCGCCGCGCTCGTCCTCACGACGCGCGCCCGGGCCGAGTCCGCGGGCGCGCCCGTGCTGGCGACGGTGCGGGCGTGGGGGCAGGTCGCCGGTCCGGACACGTCGCTGCACTCCCAGCCCGCGCGCGCGATCCGGCAGGCGCTCGACCGCGCCGGGTGGACGGTCGACGACCTCGACCTCGTCGAGATCAACGAGGCGTTCGCGACGGTCGTCGCGGTCTCCACGCGCGTGCTCGGGGTCTCGCCGGACGTCGTCAACGTGCACGGCGGCGGCATCTCGCTCGGCCACCCCATCGGCGCCTCCGGCGCCCGCCTCGCCGTCCACGCGGCGCACGAGCTCGCGCGACGCGGCGGCGGGCGCGTCGCCGTCGGGCTGTGCGGCGGGGGCGGCCAGGGAGAGGCGCTGCTGCTGGAGGCGTGAGCCGCCGGCCCGGCCGGCCCGACCCGGCGGGCCGGGCGGGCCGGGCGGGCTACCCGCCGACGCGCGGCGGCGCCGGCGGCGGCGGCGGGACCGCCGGCAGCACCTGCGTGTCGGGGTCCGGCACCGGTCGCCGCCGCCGGAGGAACCACCACGCGCCACCGGCGAGCCCGGCGAGGACGACCAGCCCGACACCGATCACCACGACGAGCGCGGCCACCTTGGGGCCGGTGCCCTGGAGACCGAACGTCGCGGGCTCGGCGCCCGGCGACGCCGAGACGGTCCCGCCCTCGACCTGGCTCCCCTGCGGGAGCACCGACGTGCCGTCGATGTCGACTCCCGGCAGCGTCACGACGTAGGTCGGGGCCGCGGCCGGCCCGCCCTGCGTCCACTCCGGGCGGAGCACCAGGTCGAGGTCCGCGCCGTAGGACCGGGTGAACGCGCCGCCGGGCAGCGGGTACACGGCGAGCCGAGAGCCGGGAAGGTAGTCGGCGAGCGCGGCGTCGAGCTCGCCCGTCGCGGTGTCGCCGGTGAGCTCGACGCGATACGTGACGACGTCGTCCGCCTCGTCCACCGCGAGGGTCCCGTAGGTCGAGGTCGGGCGGAGCGCCTCGACGAGCTGCTCCCCCACCGCTGCGTGGTGCTCGGCCGTCAGGGTCAGCGCGACGATGACGGTGCCGTCACCGGACTCGGGCAGGCTCGCCTCGACGACGACGGACTCGAACGGGACCGCGTGCTCGAAGACGACCGGCCCTGCGACCCCGGACGCGTCCCAGCGGTCGCCGCCGTCCCCCGGCTCCCCGGCGTACAGGGTGCTGGACGACCAGCCGGCGGGGGTGACGAGGTGGCTGGTCGCGAAGACGTCCTCGGCGCAGATCGCGGAGCAGTCGACCGCGTCGACGACGGTCGTGGTCAGCACTCCCGCCTGGTCCCGGGAGACGGCGTGCTCGACCCCGAACTCCGTCGTCGAGGACGCGAGCGCGACGTCGGTCCACGCGGCGACGTCGGCGCTCGTCCCCTCCGGGAACGTCACGACCCAGGTGGTCCCGGCCGCGCCCGGTTCGGTGAGCTCGCCGCCCTCGGGCGTCGCCGCGTCGAAGAAGGCGTCGTAGCCCTCCGGCGAACGGCTGTACGCCTCCCGGGCGAGGTCGTAGCTGATCGAGCGGACGAAGCTCTCGCCCTCGAGCCCCCGGGTCTCGACGCTCAGGCCGCGGACGCCGAAGTCCTTCATGGACGTGAAGTCGATGGCCGCCGTCGTCTCGAACGCGACGCCGCCCACCGTCACCGCGGTCGTCCCGATCTCCGAGGCGTTCGAGCTCGAGTCCGCGGGCACGGCCCCCGTCTCGACGAGCGAGTTCACGAGCCAGGCGAGCAGGTCCTGCGACGTGAAGTTCTCCTCCACCTCCAGCCCCTGGCGAAACACGCTGTCGGCCAGGACGATCCGCGTCCCGGCGTCGAGGTCGACGACCCCGCCGGCGCCGAGGATCGACACCACCTTCTCCTGGTAGTCCTCAGGGTCCTCGAACGGCACGGTGAAGGTGAAGACCGACTCGCCCTCCGGCCCTTCCGTGCGCCCTTCGTAGGTCATCGCGCTCGGCAGGGACGCCGTGATCGCGCCCTCGATCGCGGCGACGCCGCCCGTGACGTGGTCCGCGATGTCGCTCGCGGAGAGGGTCGCGGTGATGGTCCGGACCCCCGAGCCGTCCTCGTTCACGGTCAGCGTCGTGCTGATGACCGCGCCGCAGGCGGACAGCAGGAGCACCACCCCCGCCAGGAGCGCGCTCCGGAGCGCTCGCACCGCTCCGCGGCCTGACTGCTTGATCCCCTCGCGCACGACGGTTCCCCCCTGGTTCGTGTGGCAGCCGCACCCTCGGGCCGGGCGACCGGCGAGGTGCTGCGGAAAGACTGGCGCGGTCCGCGGGTCCGGGCGCCCGGGGTTCACATCGTGGACCCGCCCTCCGCCGACCGAGCCGCGGGAGCGGCGCGGTTCGACAGGACGGCGTGGAGCGCCTCGCCTACGCTCGCGACGTGCAGCCCACCGTGACGGAGACCCGTGCCCCCGAGACCGTCGACGAGGAGCCCGCGCGGCACGGAGCGTGGGGACGGTGGCTGCGGCGGTTCTCGGCGACCGGGCTGGTGCTCGCGCTGCTCTGGTTCTGCCTGTCGTTCACGCCCTCCCTCATCCCCCGGGCCTGGTACTACCAGGCCGTGATCTCGGGCGTCAGCGCGGTCGGCGGGTACGGCGTCGGGGCGTTCGTCGAGTGGTTCGCGCTCAAGGTCGGGCTGCGCCTGCGGTGGACGGCGCGCGCGAGACGGGTCGCGTGGTGGGTGCTCGCCGGGGCGACCGTCGTGCTCGTCCCGCTCTCCCTGATCCTCGGCGCCCGCCGCCAGATCGAGCTGCGGCACCTGTTCGGCATGTCCGAGGACGTCCCGGGGCGCGAGGTCGCCACGCTCGCGCTGGCGCTCGTCGTCGCGCTGCTCGTGCTCCAGACCGGGCGAGGGCTGCGCCGCGTCGCGCGCTGGGTCGCGCGGCTCGTCGGCCGGGTCGTGCCCGCCCCGGTCGCGCGGTTCGTGAGCGGCGTGGCGGTCGCGGTCGTCGTGGTGCTCGTGTTCAACGGCGTCGTCTGGTCGGGCGCGATGAGCGCGCTCAACTCGATCTACTCGGCCGCGAACGCCGACGTCGACCCCCGCCTGACGCCCCCGGCCCAGCCCGAGCGGTCCGGGTCGGCGGCGTCCCCCGAGACGTGGGACTCGCTGGGCGCGGAGGGCCGCAAGTTCGTCGTGTCCGGGCCGACGCTCGACGAGCTGACCGCGTTCGCCCAGGCGGGCGACGTCGTCGACCCCGCGGACGTGCGCGAGCCGATCCACGCCTACGCGGGCCTCGACCCCGACGGCGACCTCGACGCCACGGCGGCGCGCGTCGTCGACGAGCTCGACCGCACCGACGCCTGGGACCGGTCGGTCCTCGTCGTCGCGACGACCACCGGGACCGGCTGGGTGGACCCCGGCATGGTCGAGGCGCTCGAGCTCATGCACGGCGGCGACACCGCGATCGCGAGCATGCAGTACTCGTACCTCCCGAGCTGGATCAGCTTCGTCGGCGACCGCACGACCCCGCCCGCAGCCGGCAAGGCGCTGTTCGAGGCGGTGTACGCACGGTGGTCGCAGCTCCCCGAGGACGACCGCCCGCGCCTGGTCGCGTTCGGCATCTCGCTCGGGTCGTTCGGCATGCAGGGCGCGTTCAGCGGCGTGCAGGACGTCGAGGCGCGCTCCGACGGCGCGATGTTCACCGGCACGCCCGGCTTCACGCCGATGTGGCGCGAGCTCACCGACGCGCGCGACCCCGGGTCGCTCGAGTACGCGCCCGTGCTCGACGACGGCCGGCAGGTCCGGTGGGGCGACCCGGTCGCGACCGGGGTGGCCGACCTGTGGGGCCCCGGCCCGCGGTGGGACGAGCCGCGCGTCGTCTACCTGCAGCACGCGTCCGACGGCGTCACCTGGTGGGGCCCGGAGACGCTGTGGTCCGAGCCCGACTGGCTGCGCGAGCCGCGCGGCCCCGACGTCCTGGGCGACGTGCGGTGGTACCCGTTCGTCACGTTCTGGCAGCTCACGGGCGACCTGTTCGTCGCCGCGGCGTCGGACATCCCGCCCGGCCACGGCCACGTCTACAAGCTGGAGTACGCCGACGGCTTCGCCGCGCTGCACGCCCCCGACGGCTGGTCGGACGCCGACACCGCGCGCCTCAAGGCCGCGATGGACGCGCCGACCGAGGGCGGCTCGATCGGCTGACGCCCGCACTCACCGTGGGGCGTGGGACTCGAGGAACGCGTACACCTCCGTGGTGTCGACGCCGGGGAACGCGCCCGTCGGCATCGCGGCGAGCATCGACGCGTGCGGGCGGGCGCTCGGCCACGACTGCCCGGCCCACCGGTCCGAGAGCGCGTCGGGCGGGCGGCGGCAGCACGCGCCGTCGGGGCACCGGGAGACGAGGCGCTCGGTGGTGTCGCGGCCGAGGAACCACTTCACGTGCGCGAACGGCACGCCGACGCTCACGGAGAACTCGCCGTCGGCGGACGCCTGGACGCGCGACGTGCACCAGTAGGTGCCGCTCGGGGTGTCCGTGTACTGGCTGAACGGGCTGAGCCGGTCCTCCACGGCGAACACCGTGCGCGCGGTCCAGCTCCGGCACACGTACTGCCCCTCGACGGCGCCGAGCGGGTCCGCGGGGAAGCGGACGCCGTCGTTCTCGTACGCCTTGTGGATGACGCCCGACTCGTGGACCTTCATGAAGTGCACCGGGATGCCGAGGTGCTTCGTCGCGAGGTTCGTGAACCGGTGCGCCGCCGTCTCGTACGACACCGCGAACGCGTCGCGCAGGTCCTCGATCGAGATCTCGCGCGCGTCCTTCGCGGCCCGCAGCGCCTTGACCGCGTGCCGCTCCGGCAGCAGGAGCGCCGCGGCGAGGTAGTTGGCCTCCACTCGCTGGCGCAGGAACTCGCGGTAGTCGCGCGGCTCCGCGTGCCCGAGCACGTGCGGCGCGAGCGCCTGGAGCAGCGCCGACGTCGCGTTGGACCGCCCGCGCATCCCGTCGCTCGGCAGGTAGACGCGGTGGTGCCGCAGGTCGAGCACCGAGCGGGTCGAGTGCGGCAGGTCGCCCACGTAGTGCAGCGTGAACCCGAGGTGGGACGCGAGGTCCGCCGCGACGCGCTGGGGCAGCGGGCCGCCCGCGTGCCCGACGCCGTCGAGCAGCTCGGCCGCCGCGTCCTCGAGCTCCGGGAAGTAGTTGTCCTGCGCGCGCATGGTCGCGCGCAGCTCCGCGTTGGCGCGGCGCGCCTCCTCGGGCGTCGCGGCACGCTCGGTGTGCAGGCGCTGGAGCTCCCGCTCCAGCGCCACGATCGTCTCGAGCGCGTCCGTCGGCAGCGACTTGCCGACCCGGACCGGGCGCAGCCCGAGCGCGTCGAAGAGCGGCCCCCGCTGCGCGCGCTCCAGCTCGATCTCCAGGGCGTCCCGGCGCGACGGGGGCTCGGGCGAGAGCAGGTCGTCGAGGCTCGCGCCGAGCGCCCGCGCGACCGCCTGGAGCAGGGCGAACTTGGGCTCGCGCTTGCCGTTCTCCAGGAGGGACACCTGGGACGGTGCGCGGCCGATGGCGGCGCCGAGCTCGTCGAGCGTCATGCCTCGCGCGGTGCGCAGGTGCCGGATCCTGCGGCCGATCGTCAGGGCGTCGGGCTCGCTCTCGAGCGGGATTTCCGCATGTTCCGCGATTCCGGCCGGTCGCGTCGTCGGGATAGCCATGACTGAGAGTGACACGCGCCACTCCTTCCGCACAAGAGAAGAAGTGTGGTTCTTTCGCTCGATCTGGCTTGAGACGGGGTTGCCGGCGGGAGGAAGGTCGAAGCACGGACCTCGCCGAGGTCCACCGACCGGCCCGTCCGGTCCGCCCCGAGCGGACCGGCGCACCACCAGGAGGCACCCGTGAACAGGCCCACCATCGTCAGCCGCCGCTCCCCGTCCGAGTACGCGGGCGGCGCCCGTCCGCTCGGTGCCGTCGCGACGACGGCGGACGTCGCGGGCCGCACCCCGGGTCCCGCCGGGAGCGCCGGTCCCCGCCCCGGCGACCAGACCCAGACGGCGGCCGAGGTCGCCGAGCAGTGGGCGACCGACCCGCGCTGGGACGGGATCGAGCGCGACTACACGGCCGAGGACGTCGTCGCGCTGCGCGGCTCGGTGCGCGAGGAGCACACGCTCGCCCGCCGCGGCGCGGAGAAGCTCTGGGAGCAGATCCACACCGAGGAGTGGGTCGCCGCGCTCGGCGCGTTCACCGGCAACCAGGCCGTGCAGCAGGTGCGCGCCGGACTCAAGGCCATCTACCTGTCCGGGTGGCAGGTCGCGGCCGACGCCAACCTGTCCGGCCAGACGTACCCCGACCAGTCGCTCTACCCCGCCAACTCCGTGCCCGCCGTCGTGCGTCGCATCAACAACGCGCTCCTGCGGGCGGACCAGATCGAGACGGCGGAGCGTTCGGGGGCCGACGACGAGCCGCGCCGTGACTGGCTCGCGCCGATCGTCGCCGACGCCGAGGCCGGGTTCGGCGGCCCGCTCAACGCGTACGAGCTCATGCACTCGATGATCGCCGCGGGCGCAGCGGGCGTGCACTGGGAGGACCAGCTCGCGTCGGAGAAGAAGTGCGGCCACCTCGGCGGCAAGGTGCTGGTCCCCACGAGCCAGCACATCCGCACGCTCAACGCCGCGCGTCTCGCGGCCGACGTCGCGGGCGTGCCGTCGGTCATCATCGCCCGCACGGACTCGCTCGCCGCGGACCTGCTCACGTCCGACGTCGACGAGCGCGACCAGCCGTTCCTCACGGGCGAGCGCACGTCCGAGGGCTTCTACCGGGTGCGCCCGGGGCTCGACGCGGTCGTCGCGCGCGGCCTCGCGTACGCACCGTACTCCGACCTCATCTGGGTCGAGACGGGCGAGCCCGACCTCGAGCTCGCGCGCACGTTCGCCGAGACGATCCACGCGCAGTACCCGGACAAGAAGCTCGCCTACAACTGCTCGCCGTCGTTCAACTGGAAGAAGCACCTCGACGACGCCCAGATCGCGAGCTTCCAGAAGGAGCTCGCCGCGATGGGCTACGCGTTCCAGTTCATCACGCTGGCCGGCTTCCACGCCGTCTCGCACTCCATGTTCGAGCTTGCGCGCGGCTACGGCGAGCGCGCGATGTCCGCCTACGTCGAGCTCCAGGAGGCCGAGTTCGCCTCCGAGGCCGACGGCTACACCGCCACCCGCCACCAGCGGGAGGTCGGCACCGGCTACTTCGACCGGGTCGCCACGGCTCTCAACCCCGACGCCGCCACCCTCGCGCTCGCCGGGTCCACCGAGACCGCCCAGTTCCACTAAACCCTCCCCTCCCGCGAGAGAGAACCCGCGCGCCCGAGATAGAGCTCGCAGCGCTCTACCTCGAAGCTCGCGGTTCCATCTCGCGGGAGCACGACCTTCGGAGCACGCCATGACCACGCTGACCACGACCACCTCTCCCCCTCCGACGTCCCCCTCTGCGCCGAGCAGCCCGCGTGTCACCGGCACGCTGCGCGTCACGGGGACGCTGGGCGAGCGCTACCGCGAGATCCTCACGCCCGAGGCGCTCGACTTCCTCACGCTGCTGCACGACCGGTTCGTGGCCCGCCGTCACGAGCTGCTCATGGACCGCCAGCAGCGCCGGCAGGACGTCGCGGACGGGATCGACCCCGACTTCCGCGCCGCGACGCGGCCCGTGCGCGACGACCCGTCGTGGCGCGTCGCGGGCTCGGCCGGCGCGCCGGGCCTCGACGACCGCCGCGTCGAGATCACGGGCCCGACCGACCCCAAGATGACGATCAACGCCCTCAACTCCGGCGCCAAGGTGTGGCTCGCGGACGCCGAGGACGCCTCCAGCCCGACGTGGCGCAACGTCGTCGAGGGGCAGCTCGCGCTGCACGACGCGATCCGCGGCACGCTGACGCACACGACCGGCACGGGCGACCACCGCAAGGAGTACCGCCTGCGCTCGACGACGCTCACCGACCTGCCGACGATCGTGTTCCGCCCCCGCGGGTGGCACCTCATCGAGAAGCACATGCGGTACGTCGACCGGGCCGGGGTCAGCGTGTCGGCGTCGGCGTCGCTCGTGGACTTCGGGCTGTACGCGTTCCACAACGCGCGCGAGCTCGTCGAGCGCGGCCGCGGGCCGTACTTCTACCTGCCCAAGCTCGAGGGCTACCGCGAGGCCCGGCTGTGGAACGACGTGTTCGTGCTCGCCCAGGAGTACCTGGGGCTGCCGCAGGGCACGATCCGCGCCACCGTGCTCATCGAGACCCTGCCCGCCGCGTTCGAGATGGAGGAGATCCTCCACGAGCTGCGCGACCACTGCGCCGGGCTCAACGCCGGGCGGTGGGACTACCTGTTCTCCGTCATCAAGGCGTTCCGCACGCGCGGCGACTCCTACGTGCTGCCCGACCGCGCGCAGGTCACCATGACCGCCCCGTTCATGCGGGCGTACACCGAGCTGCTCGTCGCGACGTGCCACAAGCGCGGCGCGCACGCGATCGGGGGGATGAGCGCGTTCATCCCCGACCGGCGCCGGCCCGACGTCACCGAGCGCGCGTTCGAGCAGGTGCGCGCCGACAAGCGTCGCGAGGCGACCGACGGGTTCGACGGCACGTGGGTCGCGCACCCCGACCTCATCGAGGTCGCGCGCGGCGAGTTCGACGCGGTGCTGGGCGACCGCCCGCACCAGGTGTCGCGGCTGCGCGACGACGTCGAGGTGGGCCAGCACGAGCTGCTCGACATCGGCTCGGCACGGCGCGCCGGGGCGACCGTCACCGCCGCGGGGCTGCGGTCCAACGTCTCCGTCGGGGTGCGCTACCTCGAGTCGTGGCTGCGCGGCGTCGGGGCCGCCGCGATCGACCACCTCATGGAGGACGCGGCGACGGCCGAGATCTCGCGGTCGCAGGTCTGGCAGTGGATCGCGTCCGGCACGCGCACCGAGAACGGCGTGCCGATCACGCGCGACCGCGTCGAGGCGCTCCTCGCCGAGATCGTCGACGACCTGCCGCGCACGCCGGGCAACCGCATCGACGACGCGGCGAACGTGTTCCGTGCCGTCGCGCTCGCCGAGGACTTCCCGACGTTCCTCACCATCGGTGCCTACTCGCAGTTCCTGGTGGGCTCGGAGGTTGACCAGCCGTAGACCCCCGCCGAACACGACCTTGGTGTCGCTATCCGCGCGATAACGACACCAAGGTCGTTCTCGGGGGCGGGCGGCGTCGTGGTCGACCGTGGGGCCCCCGGGTCGCGTGGTGGCGGCGGGAGGTCGCGGTGTGGGAGCATCCGGCCACGCGCGGCGACACACCCGTCGTCCGGGCGCTCGCCCGCACGAGCCCGGAGCACCATGAGCAATCCCTTCGCGCCGCCGAACCAGTCGACGTCGGGTCCGTCCGGCCCGCCCCCGGCGGCTCCTGGATCACCCCCGCCTCCGCTCCCGGCGTCCGGGCACGCGGCCGCCCCGCCCGCCGCCGCACCGGTCCCCTTCTCGCCGGCACCTCCGCTGGCTCCTCCCGGGTACGGGCCCGCCCCGATCGGCCACGGCCCCGTCCCGCCGGGGGCCGCGCCGACAGGACCGCTCCCTCCGGGCCCAGGCCCGACGTACCCGGTCGCCGGGCTCCCCGGCCTGCCCCCGCCCGCCGCGCGCCGCGGGCTGTCGCGCACCGCCGTCGGGCTGATCGTCGGCGCGGCGTGCCTCGCCGTCGGCGGCGGCGTCGGCTTCGCGGCCGGGGTCGCGAGCGACGCGGGCAGGCAGATCGCCGACTGGTACACCGCGCCGACCGACGACTGGTCCGACGACGACTGGTCCGGCGAGGACTGGCCCGAGGGTGAGTGGGAGGGCTCCGGCACGCCCGACGACCCGTGGTTCTTCGACGGCTACACGATCGGCGGGGAGGAGTGGGAGGTCCTGCTCGACCCGCCCTACGAGGCGACGGCGGAGGTGCTCGCGCACAGCGACGTCAACGCCGCGCCGCCGGAGGGCACGGAGTACTGGATCGTGCCCGTGACCGCGACCTACTTCGGCCCGAGCTCCCAGGTCACCGTGTCGGGCGCGGTCGACCTGGGCTTCGTCGGCGACGACGGCGTCGTCGCCGACGGCCAGTGCGGCGCGGTGCCCGACGCGCTCGTCGGTACGGGCATCATCGGCACCGACGACACCGTGTCGGGCAACGTCTGCCTCGCGGTCCCGGCGGGCGCCGCCGGGCTGTGGACGCTCTCGCTCGAGGGCTACGAGCCCTGGTACCTCACGGCGGACGACCCGCTCGCGAGCTGACCGGCGTCCGAGGCGCGGGCGTCGCCGCGTTGCTGTGGTCGCCCTGCCCCTACCGTGCCAGAGTCTCCCCATGGCGCAGCCGCGGGAGACCCGATGAGCCTGCGGCCGGTGCGCGCCGTCCACGCCTGGTGGGACGGTGTCCGACCCGCTCCGGGGACGTTCTGGCGCTCGGCCGGCGCCGGTGTGCCGGGCGCCGTCGGCGGGGTTCCCGACGGCATGGCGACCGCGACGCTCGTCGGCGTCAACCCGATCCACGGCCTCTACGCGACGGCGATCGGCCGCATCGCGGGCGGCCTGACCGTCGACTCGCGCCTCATGATCGTCACGACGACGAGCGCCGCCGCCCTCGCCGCCGGCTCGGCGCTCGCGGGGGTCGACGGCGAGGACCGGCTCGCGGCGCTCATCCTCCTCACGACGCTCGCCGGGGCGTTCATGGTCGTCGCGGGGATCGTGGGGCTCGGCCGCCTGACGGGGTTCGTGTCCCACTCGGTGATGACGGGGTTCCTCACCGGGGTCTCGGTGAACATCCTCCTCGGGTAGCTCGACGACCTCACGGGCGCGGACCCGACGGCGTCGCTCGCCGTCGCGCAGGCGTACCAGGTGCTCCGCTCTCCCGGGACGTGGGACCTGCCGACGCTCGTGGTCGGCCTGGGTTCGGTCGTCCTGCTCCTCGTCCTCGGCCGGACGCGTCTCGCCCCGTACGCCGCGGTCGTCGCGCTGGTGGTGTCCGCCGTCGGGGTGTGGGCACTCGGCGCGACGTCCGTGCAGCTCGTCGGGGACGCGGGCGAGATCCCCGCCGGCCTGCCCTCCCTCGCGCTGCCCGACCTGGGCGTCGTCTCGGTCGACGTCGCCGTGGGCGCGCTCGCCGTGGCGGCCATCGTCCTCGTGCAGGGCGCGGGGGTCGCCGAGTCGGTCCCGAACCCCGGCGGGCGTTGCGCCGACCCGAACCGCAACTTCGTCGGGCAGGGCATCGCGAACCTCGCGGTGGGGTTCTTCCGCGGCATCCCGGTCGGAGGGTCGGTCGGCCAGACGGCCATCAGCACCTCCGCGGGGGCGCGCGACCGCTGGGCGGGGGTCATGTCCGGCGTGTGGGTGCTCGTCGTCCTCGTCGCGCTGTCCGGGCCGGTCGGGGCGGTCCCGTCGGCGACGCTCGCGGCGCTGCTCGCGGTCGCGTCGGTCGGGTCGATCCGGCTGTCGGCCATGGCGACGGCGTGGCGCACGGGCAGCCAGTCCCAGGTCGCGATGGCGACCACGTTCCTCGCGACCCTCCTCCTGCCCGTCGCGGCCGCGGTCGGCATCGGCGCCGCCCTGTCGATCCTGCTGCAGGCGAACCGCGAGTCCCAGGACCTGCGGATCGTCCGCCTCGTCCCCCTCGCGGAGGGCCGCTACCGCGAGGAGCCGGCGCCGGAGCGGCTCGACGACGGGACGGTCACCGTGCTCGACGTGTACGGGAGCCTGTTCTACGCCGGTGCCCGCTCGCTCGAGGCCGCGCTGCCGGAGCCCGCCGACGCGCACGACGCCGTCGTCGTGCTGCGGCTGCGCGGCCGCGCGAGCCTCGGCGCGACGGCCTTCACCGTCCTCGCGCACTACGCCGACCGGCTCGGCGAGGGCGGTGGCCGGCTGTACGTGAGCGGCGTCGACCCCGAGCTCGCGGAGAAGTTCGAGCACGTCATCGACGTCCGGCTGCACGAACGCATCGCGGTGTACCCGGCGCGGCCCGTGATCGGCGAGTCGACCGCAGACGCGACGCGGCACGCGGAGGCGTGGCTCGTGCGCGGCGTCGAGACGACCGAGATCCCCGTCGTGCGCCCGGACGGGGCGATGAAGCGGCTGTGGTCGCGCGTCCGGTCCGCGCTGCACCGCGACTGACCGGCTGCCGTCGCGGGGCCGTCTCTGAATCGTCGCCAAGCCGTCGCCAGGCCGTCGCGGGGCGGCTCGACGGCTCAGCCCGCGGCGGCGCCGCGCGCGTCGAACCGGTCCCGGTGGTCGCGGATGGTGGTCGTGTTCTCCATCGCCCACTCGACGAGCGCGAGCACGGGCGGCAGGAGGGTCGCGCCGAGGTCGGTCAGCGCGTAGTCGACGCGCGGCGGCACGACGGCGTGCACCGTGCGGCTCACGAGCCCGTCGCGCTCGAGCTGGCGCAGGTTGAGCGTGAGCATGCGCTGCGAGATCCCGTCGATGCCGTGCAGGAGCTCGGTGAACCGCTGCGGCCTGCCCGAGAGCATGCCCAGGATGAGGACGCTCCACTTGTCGCCGACCCGGTCGAGCACCGAGCGCACCTCGCTCGTGGCCTCGGCCGCGGCGCAGCCCCGGTCGGCCGGGATGCCGTGCCGCTCCGCGAGCTCGCGCACCCCGGGCACGTCCGTGCTCGGCGTCGTGGTCATGGGGTCTCCGTCTCCTCGGCGTGCGGCTCCGTGTGCCTCTCGCACACGGGTGTGCCTTGTGTAGCGCCGCCCATGGTTACCCATCATGTGCCCAGGCACAAAGAGTGACCGGCCACCCCGGGCCGTCGCCGCCTCCCCTCGAAGGACTCACGCATGAACGTCGCCCTGTGGATCGCCTCCGGTCTGCTCGCCCTCGCCTTCCTCGGCGCCGGGCTCATGAAGGCCCTGCGCCCGATCCCCGTGCTCCAGGAGCAGATGCGGTGGGTGACGCCGGAGCGCACCGCGGGCGTGCGCGCGATCGGCTGGCTCGAGGTCGCGGGCGCCGTCGGCGTGGTCCTCCCCTGGGCGCTCGGCGTCGCCCCGGTCCTCACCCCGGTCGCGGCGGTCGGGCTCGCGCTCACGCAGGTCGGCGCGATCCCGCTGCACGTCCGGCTCGGCGAGGCCAAGGCCGTGCCGGCGAACGTCGTGCTGCTCGCCCTCGCGGTGTTCGTCGCCGTGGGACGGTTCGCCGCGCTCTGAGCACTCAGCCCAGCGCGTGCACGAAGTCGACCCGCTGGGCCGCGAACCACGCCTCGTCGTCGCGGATGGCGTCCCCGACGCCGTCGTCCCACATGCGCTGCCAGCCGCCGCCCCGCGTCTGCGCCGCGTACCGCATCGCGTACCAGCTCCGCGCGAACCGCTGCGCCAGCACGTCGAGCAGCGCGAGCCGCTCCGAGCGGTCCAGCCCGTACGCCTCGGTGAGGATGCGCGCGCGGCGCGGCGCGTCCAGGTCCCGCAGGGCCTCCGGCCGCCTCTCGGGCGCGCTCACCGGCGCCCAGTAACGCAAGGTCGTCGCCACGTCGAGCAGGCGCGTGGTCGGCGCGGCGAGGTCGAAGTCGACCACGCCGACGAGCCGGTGCGGACCCTGCGGGTCCTCGCCGGCCGGGACGAACAGCGCGTTCTCCACCGTGAGGTCGTTGTGCCCGACGACGTCCGGCACGTCGAACACGTCCGGCACCTCCGGGAACTGCACCCGCTCGGGCCACGCGACGCCGTCGGGCAGGACGACGTCGCGCGACACGGCGTGCAGGTCGCGCTGCCACGTGCCGAGCTGGACGAGCACGTCCTCGTCGGCCGCCCAGGCGTGCGACGGCCGACCGCCCATCTCGCCCGGCAGGAACGTCACGACCTCCCGACCGTCGTCGTCGACACCGAGGAACCGCGGCGCGCGCTCGAAGCCCGCGCGCTCCAGGTGCAGCAGGTACGCCTCGACCGCGGGGCTGTGCGGGCCGCGCGGACGGCGGACCGTGTCACCGCGCCGGACGATCCCGTCCGACACGTCACCGCCCAGCAGGGGGACCTCGACGCCGTCCGCATCGTCGCGGTACGTGAGCAGATCGGTCATACCCGACACCCTCGCACGGGCACCGGCTCCCTGACCAGCGCTGCGACCACGCTGGAGACACAGGACGACAACTCAGCGAACGAGGCGCCAGGCACAACTCGCGTCATCGACCACACCGCGGTCCCGTAGCGCGCGGAGACGCCCCCGGACCGCCTCGGCCTCATCGGCCGGGAACCGTGCCAGCAGCGCTTCCTCCGGTACCCAGGTCGTGTAGAGGTCGGTGTAGTCGCAGCAGCGCTGCAGGGCACGGACGACCTCGAGCTGGTCGTCGTCGAGAAGACCGAACCGCTTCCAGAGCGCCAGCCCCCCGCCGGCGACGGTTCCGAGCCCACCTGTCGTCCCGGCGCTGAGCAGGTCGACGAGGAAGCCGACCACGACGGGCACGAGGCCGTCCCGGATCCCGTCCACGTGGATGTACATGCGCGTCCGCATGAACATCATGCCCATCTGACCTGGGGCGACCTCGGGCGACTCGGTGACCGTGCCCACCCTTCCGCCGACCTCCTTGAGGATCGAGAGCAGCTCGCGGGCGACGACCACCTCGTCGATCCTGCCCGGGTCGACGACCACTCCTGCGGAACCGAGCCAACGGCCCGGGTCGAAGTCGTCGACGAAGAATCCCTCAGCGGCCGCCGTCATGTCCCCTCCTCACGCCGCGTAGCGCGGCGCCATCGACTCCATCTGCTGCATGACGAGGACGATCGCCCCGGACTGCCGGTCCGGCGGGTACTTGTGCTTGATGAGCAACCGCTTGATCGACGACCGGAGCTTGGCCTTCACGTCGTCGCGGACGGTCCAGTCGGTCTTCACGTCGCGGCGCATCACGGCGACGAGGTCCCGGGCGATCTGCGCGAGGACGTCCTCGCCCTGCAGGTCGACCGCCGACTCGTTCGTCGACACGGCGTCGTAGAAGGCGAGCTCATCGCGGTTCAGCGGGGGTTCGAACCGCTGCCCGCGCGTCTCCTCCGCGGCCACCTCCCGTGCCATCTCCACGAGCGCGGCGATGACCTCGGCCGACGTGAGGTTGGAGTTCACGTACTTCGACATGATCGACTGGAGGCGCTCGGAGAACACCTGCTGCCGCACGAGGTTGCCGCGCGTGAGCCGCCTCGACTCCTCCGTGACGAGCCGGCGCAGCGCCTCGATGGTCAGCTGGGGGTTCGGCGCCGCCTGCGCGGTCGCGAGGAAGTCGTCGTCGATGCGGTCGAGCCGCGGGTGCTCGAGCCCGGCAGCGGAGTACACGTCGACGACCTCCCCGGACACCACCGCGGTCGCCATGAGCTGGTTGAGGAGACGCTGGACGTCGTCGGGCACGGGCTCGCCGCGAGCCTGGCGCTCCTCGGCGTCGAGCTTGCCCATCCAGACGCGGACCTGCTCGTAGAACCGCGCGTCGTCGGCAAGGTCCGTGACGGCGTCGGACCGACCGGCGATGGCCCAGGCCCTGGCGAGCGCCGCGGCCCGACGGCGGAACTCGGCTCCGCGCGACTCCTCGCCGTCTGCCGTGACGACGTTGCCGGGTGTGCGGGGGTCGCGCAACCACGCGACGGTCGCGAGAACCGTGTCGAGGTAGCCACGACGCGACCCTGCCGCGCTGGCGCTCGTCAGCAGTCCCCGCCATCCCGACGGGTCGACGAGCTCGCGCAGCCGTGCGACGAGGTCGGTCACCACCTCGGCCGCGTCGTCGACGGTGCGTCCGACCGGTCGCGCACCCTGGTCGCGCACGGTGTACTCCGCGAGCGCGGCGCGCAGGTTCTCCGCGATCGGTGCGGACGCGACGAGCAGGCCGGCGTTCTTGCCGCGGAACGTGCGGTTGACGCGGGCGAGCGTCTGCATGAGCAGCGCTCCACGCATGGGTCGGTCGAGGTAGAGCGTGTGCAGCGGGGGCGAGTCGTACCCGGTGAGCATCATGTCCTTGACGATGACCAGCTCCAGCTCGTCGTCGGGGTCCTTCAGACGCTTCTTGACGACGGCGTTCTCGGAGTCGCGACGGACGTGGTCGGCGATCGGCGGCTGGTCCGCCGCAGTACCGGAGTAGACGACCTTGATCCTCCCCGCGTGCAGGTCGTCGGAGTGCCAGTCGGGACGGAGCGCGACGATCTCGTCGTACAGCCGCGCGCAGATGTCGCGCGTCGCCGCGACGATCAGCGCCTTCCCCGGCGCGCCGCCCGCCACGGGTGCGCGAGCCTCGTCGGGCGTCGAGGCGCCGCGCACGAGCTCCTCCATCGCTCCACGACGTCGCTCCCAGTGCTGCACGACGTCGCCCGCGAGCTCACGCAGCCGGGCCGGCGCCCCGTACACGGCGTTGACGACGGCGACCGACTTCTCGATGCGGTCGCGCTCGACGTCGTCGAGACCGACGGTCGCCTCGTCCGCGGCGGCGTCGATCGTCTCCGCGTCGAGACCGTCCGCGAACGCGACCTTGACGAGCCGCGGCTCGAAGTAGACGGGCACCGTCGCACCGTCCTCGACGGCGCGCGTGAGGTCGTACACGTCGATGACGTCGCCGAAGACCTTCTCGGTGTTGCGGTCGGCGGTCGAGATCGGCGTGCCGGTGAACGCGATGAGCGTCGCGTTCGGCAGCGCGTTCTTCAGGTGCCACGCGTAGCCGTCGAGGTCGTCGTAGTGGGACCGGTGCGCCTCGTCGACGACGAGCACGACGTTGCGGCGGTCCGACAGCACGGGATGCTTGGCGCCCGCGTGCTTCTCCTCCGCGGTCAGGCCGAACTTCTGCAGCGTCGTGAAGTAGATGCCACCGGTCCTGCGCGACGCGAGCTCGTCGCGCAGCTCGGCCCTCCGCCGGATCTGCCGAGGGGTCTCGGTGAGCAGCCGCGAGCGCGCGAACGTCTCGTAGAGCTGGCCGTCGAGCTCGGTGCGGTCGGTGACGACGACGATGGTCGGGTTCGACAGCTTCGGGTGCCGCGCCACGTGGGCCGCGTAGAGCTCCATCTCCATGGACTTGCCGGAGCCCTGCGTGTGCCAGACGACGCCCGCGCGCCCGTCGGTCTCGACCGCCCGGATCGTCGCCTCGAGCGCTCGGCTCACCGCGAAGTACTGGTGCGGCTTGGCGACGCGCTTGGTGAGCCCGTCGTCGCCTTCGTCGAACGCCACGAACCCGCGCAGCAGCTGCACGAACCGCTGCGGGTTGAAGAGGCCGTCGAGCATCGTCTCGAGCGGCGACGAGAGGGTCACCTCACCCTCCGCGACGTCGTCCGTGATGCCGTCGACGGCGTGCCCGTCCCGGTCCGCCGCCTGGTCCGCGTCGGTGACCGGTGGGAGGGGCGCACCGGTCGGGCCGACGACACGCCCGTCGTCGTCCACGTTCCACGGCGAGTAGTGGTTGAGCGGCGTGAACGGCGTGCCGTACTTCGCGACGATCCCGTCGCTGATCACCGTGAGGACGCACGCGCGGAACGCCATGGGCAGCTCGCGCACGTACGTCGTGAGCTGCGCGTGCGCTGCGGCGACGTCGGCCCTCGCGGTCCCCGCGTCCTTGAGCTCCATGACCACGACCGGCAACCCGTTGAGGTACAGCACGATGTCGAAGCGACGCTCGACGTCGCCGTCGACCACGCGGACCTGGTTGACGACCAGCCACTCGTTCTCGTCCTCGCGCGAGGAGACGAGACGGATCGTCGGGGTCTGCTGACGCCCGTCCTCGACGTACGTGACGCCGCGGTACCCGTCGACGAGGACGTCGTGGACCCGCTTGTTCTCCGTGATCGCGTCCTGCGACGTCGGGCGGAGGATCTCGACGAGCGCCTGCTCGAGGTAGTCCCGCGGCACGTCCGGGTTGAGGCGTCGCAGCGCGGCGCGCACACGCGAGGGGATCACCACCTCGTCCCAGGACTCTCGCTGCGGCAGCGGCTCGCCACCCGTCGCGTACCCGGGGTGCCCGACGGCGGACGCCGCGCCGGGCGCGATCGCCGGCCCGTCGAGATGCTGCCAGCCGATCCCGGCGAGATGGTCGAGCGCGAGGTGCTCCCACTCGGCTTCGTTGCTGCGCACTGATCCTCCGTGGCGTCGGTGCCTGGCCAGTCTCGGTTACGTCCCGGTCGACGACTGGTCGTGAGACTACTGGCCGGTGGCTCGTCCTACGCCAGGGTGCCGTAGGCGCGGTCGCAAACGCGTGCTGCGCGCCGATAGAGGGGGTTATCACGAAGAACGCCCATGCTCGACCGATCGTCCTGCGAGCCTCTTGCGCACCGAGGCCGGACCGGCGCCGGGAAGAACCCCGAACTTCACCCTGGACGGACTTCTCGACGTCGCCGACCAGGCCGTACGATCCGGTCGCGCCGCACAGTCGAGCCGTCCGGTGCTCACCACCCTTGTCCGTGCTCGGCCGCTTCGGTCGCTCGACGCACGGCCACGCACGAGAGGCAGCCACGACGAGTGAACCCGGTCACCCTGATCTCCGAGGCGCTCGAAGGTGATGGTCACGCGATCATCATCTGCGTCGCCGTCGCCCTGATCGTCCTCGTCGCCCTCTGGGCGGTTGCCTACACCGTGCGCGCCTACATGCTGGGCGTCAAGGCCATCGCACAGGTCCGCACCCTCATCTCCGTGCTGGACGCAGAGAACGCGTCTTCCGTCCGTCGGGAGCTGCGCGGACGCGCCATGGCACCCGGCCGAGGGAACGCGCTGTGGCGCGAGTTCGACGAGACCCTCGTCGTCCTGGATGACGACCGGCTCAGCAACACGGTCGAGGCGGAGCACTACTTCAGTCCCGACCGTTTCGCGCCCGAGCTCGTGCGCAACCGGCTGCTCGGGGCCGCACCGTCGATCCTCACTGCACTCGGACTGCTCGGGACGTTCATCGGGCTCGCCGTCGGGCTCAACGGACTGAACCTCAGCCAGGCTGCGACTGCCGACGAGATGCGGACGGGTATCGAGGCCCTGGTCAAGGGAGCAGGTCTCGGCTTTATCGCGTCCGTGTGGGGCGTGCTCTGCAGCCTCGTCGTGAACATCCTCGAGAAGATCTGCTCGCGGTCGATCTCCAAGCACGCCGCAGAGGTCCGCGACCAGGTCGACCAGGTGTTCCTCCTGCAGACGCCGGAGCACTCGCTCGTCCGGATCGAGCAGTTCACCCAGGACTCGGCAACGGCCCTGGCAGAGCTGCACGAGAAGATCGGCACCAAGCTCCAGGAAGCGGTCACCGGCCTGTCCGAGGAGATGCAGTCGGCCCTCACGCGAGCGATCGAGACCGCGGTGGCGCCGTCGATGAACGCGCTGGCGGAGCGGACCTCGAACCAGTCGGCCCAGGTCTTCGAGGACCTCGTGGACAAGTTCACAGAGAGCTTCCGCGGGATCGGCGAGCGGCAGGCGGCAGAGCTGGGCTCGGCGTCGGCCACGCTGGACAACGCGCTCACGGGAGTCTCGGACCGGGTCGGTGCCGCGGTGGCCTCCATGCAGGAGGCGGCGGCTGCCCAGGCGGCAGCGACCACCGCGCAGACCGCGGCGCAGGAGCGCCAGATCGCGGAGCAGGAGGAGTCGTTCCGCTCCCAGATGTCGGAACGCACGCAGGCCTTCGAGGCGGAGATGTCGACACTGACCGAGCTCGTGACGAGCCAGGCGAAGATCCTGGACGGGTCGCTCAGTGCGCTCGCCGTCGGGATGGACGCCGCCGCCGGCAAGCTCGGGGCCGCGACGACCGGGCTGCAGCGGTCCTCGGAGCTGCTCGGCTCCACGTCCCGCGCGTTCGAGACGACGAGCCGGCGGCTCGAGGAGTCGTTCGACGCCGGCGCGACCGCGCTCGCCGGGACGGCCGAGGCGCACCAGGAGGCGTCTCGGTTGCTGGACCGACACACGACGGAGCTCGACCGGCTCACCGAGACCACGGCGGCGACGGCCGGGAAGCTCCTGACCGCCGCGCAGTCCGCGAACACGGCGTTCGACACCCTGCGCGCGTCGCAGCGCCAGTTCCTCGACGACCTCCAGCAGCGGGTCGAGAACCAGAGCGCCGTGCTGCGCGAGTGGCTCGACGAGTACGGCGACAAGGTCCATCACCAGACCCGGGACCGGCTCGAGACCTGGGACGCTCACACGCGCGAGTTCGCCGCGCACATGCTGCAGACCAGCCAGGCCCTCGCGGAGGTCGTCGACGAGATCGATGCGAAGGCGAAGGTGTCGGCGCGTGCGTAGAGGACGGCGCCGACCTGGCGACACCTCGGGCGCCGACAACCCGTACTGGGTCTCCTTCACCGACCTCATGACCGCGCTGCTCGCGGTCTTCATGCTCGCCGTCGTGGCGCTCGTCCTCCAGGTCACCCAGGAGCAGCAGGCGCTCGCGGCGCAGCAGGAGGCCGCGGAGCAGGAGCGTGACGAGTTCAGCAGCCACATCGCCGACCTGAGCCGCGCCGAGGACGTCAGGGCGCAGATGCTGCTCGAGATCGCCGACGGGCTCCAGTCCCAAGGTCTCGCCGTGCACGTCAGCGAGGACAACTCGGTGCTGAGCATCCCGACGGAGCTGCTGGGCTTCGAGAGCTCCGAGTGGGAGCTGCGTCCCGAGCACCAGGCGGTCGCGCTGCAGATCGGCGAGGCGATCTCTGCGGCGCTCCGCACGGACGACCGCTTCCGCTACATCGACACCGTGTTCGTGGAAGGGCACACCGACAGCAACCAGTTCGAGGGGGTCGAGGGAACCGGCAACTGGGGGCTCTCGACGTTCCGTGCGATCTCGCTGTGGCGCTACTGGGAGACGGCGCTTCCCGCCGACCACCGGCTTGCGACGCTCCAGCGTTCGGACGGGAGCCCCCTGTTCTCCGTGTCCGGGTACGGAGAGACCCGGCCGGTGACCTCGCAGCAGACGACGGACGCCGAGCGGGCCGCGAACCGCCGCATCGAGATCCGGTTCACGGTGATCCGCCCGACCGCGGAGGATCTCTCCCGGCTCCTGGACGAAGCTCCTGCCGAGGAAGGCTGATCGTGCGTCCCACCGCGACCTTCGATCTCCCGCACTGGCCGGAGAGCATGACCGGCTCGTGGACCGGCCTGGTGGCGCGAGCCTCTCGGCAGCGGCGCGAGGCCGGCGGTGGACGCGCCTTCGGAGTCCTGATGGACGAGATCCGCGCCGCGATCGACCACGGGGAGATCGATGCGATCGTGACGCGGCTCCACGAGCGTCGCGTGGCACGCGCACTCGTCTCGGTGTGGAGCCACGACGTGGAGCGGGCTCGGGTCTCGATGACGCCAGACCTCGTCCGGGCGGTCGTCGACCGTCAGGACCCCCATCCGTCGCGGCTCCTCGTCCGCGCGCTCGTCGACCTCGTGCTCCGGCACTTCGACCTGCTCGACTCCTGGACGGCGGGGCTCTTCGACGCCACGTCCGGGGCAGCACGACGTGCCGCAGCGCTCGCTCCGCGACCCCGCCGCGCCCCGGTCGTCGTCGATGTCGCGGACGTCGCACGCGACCACCCCGAGGAGCTGCTCGTCCGCGACGCGCCTCGTCGCGTCGCGGGGCTGCTCGTGGCTTCCGGCGCCGACGGGATCCCCCGCCCCTTGGACGACTGGGTCCGCGCCCGTGGGCTGCAGGGGTACGAGTCCGGCCGGTTCGGGCTGCTCGTCCGGCAGGCCGTCTACCTGGAGCGCCTGGCTCGCGCGGACCACACCGACCCGACCGGTCTCGGCTTCCTGCCGGAGATCACGGCGCGGTCCGTGGTCGACGCGCCCGGAAGCGCGGGCCGCTACTTCGGTCACGACCTCCTTGAGGTCATGACGACCCGAACAGGAAACGGTGCGCCGTGCGACACGTGGCTCGAAGCGCTCGTGGACATAGGCGGCGATCCTCGCCTGCAACGCTCGGCGCAGTGGAACCGTTGGTGGGAGCCTCTCCCACTGTCCGCTCGCGAGCAGGCCGTGCGCTGGATGAGCGTCGAGGACCTGCGCCTCTTCCTCGAGGCGGTCGACACGTACGCCCGGGACAACGGCAAGGAGGATATGCTCCGCATGTTCCCCGCCCGCAAGCGGTTCTTGTGGGGACTCTACGAGCAGGGCCTCGTCCGCGAGTCGCGGGTCGTTCTCGGTAACCGTGCCCGCGCATCGGTGCAGCACCAGCTCGGCCGGCTCCGGACGGACGTCTCGAGCCTGACGGCGCGCACCGACACGGCGATCGTCGTTCTGGACTGCGGGTCCTTCCACCTCGTCGAAGGGTCGCACAGCTTCAAGCTCTGGATCTTCGACGGCCCGGCTCGCGGGATCCTCACGGACCGCTCCCGCAGGACGTTCACGCCCGAGATGCTCACGTACACCGTCCCGAACGATCATGCGCGGAATCATCCGGGGGGAGCACGAGCCCACACGTCGATCACGCATCACGAGTCGACGTGGCAGCACCACGCGGTCCGCTTCATCGTCGAGGAGCTCGGCGTGAGCCTCGACCCGCGGACCGTGATGTCCGCTGACGACTACTCCCAGCTCAAGCGTCGGTTCGGTCTACCGGTGCTCGGCGCACGTTCCGTGACGAGGTGAACCCATGGGCTTGAAGGACATGCTCTCCCGGCTGCGCATGCGGCCCGACGACGAGGCGGCGCCGATGCGGCGGTTCCAGGTCTCGTTCGACGACGACGGCGCCAACTTCGTCACGACGCCCGAGGACCTCGACCTGCTGCGGCAGGGCGAGGGACAGCGGTCGACACAGGAGCAGTTCCTGGTCCTGGAGATGATGGAGGAGGCCGGTGCCGCACTGCCTCTGCCGAACGGGTACGCGGTCCGGTCCCGGGACGTCGCGGCGATGGGTCCGGAGGAGGCTGCGATCCTCGGGCTTCCCCCGCTGCTCCCGGGCAGACTCGAGCCGAAGGTCCGGCACAACACGACGTCCCGACACTTCGACGTGTCGCTGCGTGTCGTGCTCGAGGACGGTGACGAGCCCTGCCGCCGCACAGGTCCCGTGGTCACCATCGGGAGCGAGACCAGGTACCGGTTGTCTCCCCGCGCGCTCCGGGTGATCCGCGCCGTCGAACGGCACGCTGCCCTGGAGGTCGGCCGTCGGTCGGAGGCGGACAACGTGCGACTGATCGCGGAGATCCAGGCGGCTCAGCGAGATGCGGCGCAGCTCGACGGCGTCTCCTTCTCGCTCGGGCACCTCGACGAGTTCAGCACCGTGTCACCGACGTCCGTGAGCCTGCTCGTCGAGGAGCAGCCCGACGGTTCCCTCGCGATCAGTCCCGACCTGGGTGCCGAGGTCGACCCGAGCGCGGTCTCGTCACGACGCCATCACGTCGAGGACGAGGGGCCGAGCGTGCTCCGGGTGGGCAACCAGCTCGTGATGCTCGAGGAGGACCAGGCGGAGGGGGTCCGCGAGGTGCTGCGCCGCCCGCACATCCCCGCCGAGGAGAAGCAGGACTTCTACCGCGCCCCGGGGGACTTCTACGATCCCACCCGGGTGGACGTCGACCTGCACTTCGGCGTGCGGGTCGCCGGAATCGGGGTCATCGTCCCGCAGACGTTCACGGACGCGAGCGAGTCCGGGATCTCGTGGTTCGGGGGCGACCCGACCCTGCGGCCCACGGACGTGCTCGCCGGGCTCATCGACTCCCTCCCGAGGCTCGAGCAGGTCGAGCGCGACGTGACCGCTGCCCGCGAGGCCGGGCGGACCGCGGTAGCAGTCGGGGACCAGGTCGTCGACATCGGCGACGAGCGGGCCACCGCCGCCGCCCTGCACGAGGCGCGGGACCGCCTCGAGGAGGAGGCGCGTGCATCGTCGGACGCGTCGTCCTCCGCGGACGCCGACGCCCCTGCTCCCGAAGAACCTGCCCGACGCGTGCAGGTGGGCGTGCACGTCGCCGACGCGCAGGACGTCGCCGACGCCCTGCGCGGAACAGCCGTCGCAGTGCGGCCGATCCGCCCGGTCGACTACGACTCGCTGGCACGGTCGCCCTATCCGCACCAGCGTGACGGCGTCGAGTGGATGGCGGCGCTCATGGCCGCCTCGACGCGCGCCCCCGAGTCCTCGGCCACCCGCGTCCAGGGAGCGGTCCTCGCGGACGACATGGGTCTCGGCAAGACCTACATGACGTTGGTCGCGCTGCGCGAGCTCATGGCTGCGGAGCGTGCGCTGGGCGAGGATCCACGCCCGACCCTCGCCGTCCTGCCCGTCGCGCTCATCGAGAACTGGGAGGCGGAGCTCGCGGGGACCTTTTTGGAGTCGCCGTTCGGCGACGTCGTCGTGCTCCAGGGCGGTCGCGACCTGCCGCGGTTCCGGCTCGCGGGTGCGGGCCGGGAGACGACGGCGACCGTCACGTCGCTGGACGAGCGCGGGATGATGCGGGACGACGCCATCCGCTTCTCGCTGCGCGTCGGCCCCGACCACGGGGACCGTCGGCTCGATGTGCCGGGGCGCCTCGTGCTCACCACGTACGACACCCTTCGCTCGTACCAGCTCTCCTTGGCCCAGGTCGACTGGGGCACCGTCGTCTTCGACGAGGCGCAGACGGTGAAGAACCCTGACACGCTCGCGACCCGAGCGGCGAAGGCGCTCAAGGCCCGGTTCAAGCTGCTCGCGACCGGGACCCCCGTCGAGAACTCCATGCTGGACTTCTGGTGCCTCATGGACACCGCCCAGCCCGGGCTGCTCGGCTCGTGGTCCGACTTCCGGTCGCGGTGGGTCGCTCCGATGAAGGACGCCGACCCGCAGGAGAAGATGCGTATCGGCGAGGAGCTCCGCGCGCTCGTCGGGCCGTTCATGCTGCGACGTGTGAAGGAGGACCACCTCGCCGATCTCCCGCCGAAGACCGTCTACGGCCCCGAAGAGGGCCCGTCGCGCGTCGCCCGGCCGGAGCTCGGCGTCCCGATGCCGGCGGGACAGCGCGAGGTGTACGACGACGTCCTGCGCGACTACCAGCGCAGCGCGGGCGCCCAGGGGGCTGCGCTGAAGGCGGTCCAGGGGCTGCGTGCCGTGAGCCTGCACCCCGCGGCGCGCGGCGACGGTGAGCTCGGGACCGATCCCGGTTCGCTCGCGCTCTCCGCTCGGATGACGGCGGCTCTCGAGGTCCTCGACGCGGTCCGCGACAAGGGTGAGAAAGCGATCGTCTTCGTCATCAACAAGAAGGTCCAGCGCAGCCTCGCCCTCTGGCTCCAGGACCGGTACGGCCTCCCGGTGTCGGTCGTGAACGGCGACACGGCGGCGGTGTCCACCGGCTCGTCGCCGACGCGCAAGCGCATCATCGAGAGGTTCGAGCAGCGCCCGGGGTTCAACGTCATCATCATGTCGCCCCTGGCAGTCGGGGTCGGGCTGACCGTCGTCGGCGCGAACCACGCGATCCATCTCGAACGGCACTGGAACCCGGCGAAGGAGGCGCAGGCGACCGACCGGATCTATCGCATCGGCCAGACGAGACCGGTCTCGGTGTACCTGCCTGCGGCGCTGCACCCGGACATGACGTCGTTCGACCTCAACCTCGACCGGCTCCTGCAGCAGAAGACGATCCTGCGCGAGGCGATCGTCGTCCCGGAGAAGGTCACCGAGGACGAGCTCGCGGATGCTCTGACGCTCGACCCGCGCTGATCGCGACGAGCCGCCTGCATCGCATCTGATTCATTCGAGGAGTAGCCTGATGCTGAATCGGGAATGATTCACATCCGTATTGAGAACAGGATGAATCAGATATGAGCGCATCGATGCCGTGGTTCCGTGCGCGGACCGCGGGCGCCCTCGGCTCGGCCGTGCGCCGCGCCCGGCAGGTTGCCGTGCTGTCGCAGGACGAGCTCGCCCGTCGCGCGTCGACGTCGAGGCCCACCGTCTCGCGCCTCGAACGAGGTTCTGCCGTCGCGACCTCGACCCTGCTCGACGTGGCAGCGACGTGCGGCTACGAGCTCGTCCTCGTCCCTCGGGGCGCTCGGCTCACCGTCACCACGGGCGCGAGCGACGGCGAGTCGTGAACGCCACGCCCGACGTCCTCGCCGTCCACCTCCGCGGGGACCCAATCGGCGAGGTGCGACGCCTGCGGAACGGGCGGCTGCGTCTGCAGTTCTCCGACGGGGCGCTCCACCGCTGGGGCGAGGGCAGCCGCCCGCTCTCGTTGTCGCTTCCGCTCACCCCACGTCGGCTCGACGGGCCCGAGGTGCATCGGTTCCTGGACAACCTCCTGCCCGAGGGCCCGGTGCGGGCCGCGCTCGAGCGGTAGCACGGCGTCGCTCCCTCGGACACGTTCGGCCTCCTCGCCCGGGTCGGGGCCGAGTGCGCCGGAGCCGTGCAGCTCGTCCCGGAAGGAACCACGCTCGACGACGGGCATCTCCGCCCCTTGGACGACGCCGAGTTCGCGCGGCTCGTGTCCGAGCTGCCGACGCTCGATCCGCCGGACGACCTCGCCGTGACCGCGTCGCTCGGTGGTGTGCAGGCGAAGGTGCTGCTGCACCGCACCGAGTCGGGCTGGGCGTGGCCCGCGAACGGCGCGCTCTCCACGCACATCGTCAAGCCTGAACCACTCGGCGGGACGGGGATCGAGAGCCTGGTACGGCTCGAGCACTGGACGCTGCTGCTCGCCCAGGCAAGCGGTGTCCCGGCCGCCCGCAGCGAGCTGATCGCGGTCGACGGGCGGGACGTGATCGTCGTCGAGCGGTACGACCGCACGGGCGGGCGACGGTCGCACCAGGAGGACCTCGCCCAGGCGCTCGGTCTCGCCGCGCAGGACAAGTACGAGCCGTCCGGACGGTCGCCGGGACGACTCGCCAGCGTCGCACGCACGGCCTCGGCCGAGGCGATCGACCCCGCGGCCCTCCGCCACGACCTGCTCCGGCTCGTCACCTTCAACACGATCGTCGGCAACGGCGACGCGCACGCGAAGAACTACTCGCTGCTCGTCGACACCGAGGCGTCGTACAGCGTCGCACCGCTGTACGACGCCGCGCCGGTCTACCTCGTCTCGTCCGCGTACCGGCACTCCGGGCTCGCCGTCGCAGGCCGGAACCGGCTCGACCTCGTCACGGGTGCACTCCTGGTCGAGGAAGCGGTGTCATGGGGAATGGGACGCGCGACGGCGGTGGAGACCATCGCCTCGATAGCGGACGCCGTTCTGCACGGCCTCGATGCAGTCCCGACCGATGTCCCACACGCCCAGGTTCCGGAACGCGTTGCCGAGAGGGCGACCGCGGTCGCCAGATCGGCGATGGGGAGTCCCCCCAATTCAGCGTGACCATCGACGGGGCGTGTCCGTACGGTGTCCGTACGGGTTGAGTCCTGGGGGAGATCATGGCGACCGCACGTCAGACAAAGAACCGACGCATCGAGGTCCGCGCCACCGAACGCCAGGAAGCGCTGGTCCGGCAAGCTGCGGCTGCAAGCAGTCAGACCATCGCCAGCTTCGTCCTCTCGTCCGCGGTCGAGCGAGCGGAGCGCGTGCTCGCCAAGCGTCGATGGTTCACCGGGTCGCCCGGCGAGCACCAGGCGCTTCTCCGGCTCCTCGACGAGCCGCTCCCCTCGACCGTCGCGTTCGAGAAGCTCTGGTCGCGTCCGTCGCCGTTCCGGCAGCCGTTCACACCGAACGCTCGATGAGCGAAGAGTCCCTTGACCCTCCGCGTCGCCTGCGGCGGGACGACGACCGGGAAGCCTTCGAGGGCGGCGCGAGCGAGCTGGACGACTGGTTCCAGCCGATGCACCTGGTTCTCCCGATGAAGGAGATCCGGAGAAGCCTGCGGAATCCGGCGCCGTGAGCGACGCTCACACGGGCTCGCCCCAAGCGCCCAGTGCCTAGGAGTGCACGACGAACCGCACCACTCGTCGAGGTAGGTCTGCGTGACCCGGTCGTCGGTCCAGACCCTCGCGACCGGCCCTACGGCGAACCTCGGACGACACCCCCGGGCGACCCGTCGAACGGCTGGTCCTTGGCCCACCAGAGGAACTCCGCCGCGTGCTGCTGGTTCTCGAACCCGTCGCCGACGAGCGCCCGCAGGAGAGTGTTGCTCCACACGATGAGCCGACCGATGGTCCAGGTGACGCGGTGCGGGTCCGGCAGCTCGACGCCCCAGATCGCGCGTGCGACCTCGACCTTCCCGGCCGTGCCGGTGTACTTGAGGATCGTCAGGTACTCGTCGGGGTGGACGATGCACAGCACCTTGGTCAGCAGCGCCTCCTTGAACCCCTTCATCCCGAGGGACGTGGTGTCGTCGATCAGCTGCGTCAGCCGGTCCTCGAGCGGGGTGGACTCCGGGCCGCGGAGCAGGTGCTCGACGGCCGTGCGCACCTGCGCGGCGGCCGCGTCGTCGCCGATCCGGTTCCACTCGGTGTTGAACACGGACATGTTGCCCGGGTTCGCCCCGACGGACAGGTTCGCGAAGTCCTTGAGGTCCTGAGGCGCTGCCGTCGGCAGACCCTCAGCACTGAAGATGCGCTGGTACTTCGCCCAGAAGGGCGCCACGGCAGGGTCAGGCGTCGGGCTGCCCGCGAGGAATGTGGCCTTGAGCTTCCGCGCGTGCTCGACCCGTTCTGGTGCGACGTCCTCGGGGCGCGGGAAGGTCGTCCGCAGCTCGTCGTAGGTCGGCAAGGGTCTCGGGCGCGTCGGCGCGTTCGCCGTCCCGCGCACCCACGTGTGTCCGCACTCGACACAGCTGACCCGACGGCGCCCGTCCGACAGGACGTCGAGCAGGTCGACGTCGTCGGAGCCGCACGCGCTGCACACGAGGTCGGTGATCACGGCTGCAGCTCCGAGGGGCCGGCAGGCATCCGCTCCGCGGCGGCGAGGAAGCGCTCGGCCGCTGTCAGGTTCTCGACGACGGCGAGACCGTCGCCGTCACTGACCAGCCGGACCTCGCCGACGGAGTCGGCTCCTCCGGCGGTGCTGTCGATCATCGGTGTCCCCTTCCGAGGGTCGGGAGGCCGCCCCGGGACTCGCAGGCGCGGTGGAGCGTGTCGTCGAGGTCCTCGCCGGCCGGGCCGTCGTCGAGGTCGAGGATCGCGCGCTCGCGGAACCGGGCCTCGCGACGCTCGAGGTACGTCGGGCGGCCCTCGTCCGTCTCGTCCCGCGAACGACGGCGCGGGGTCTCTGCCAGAGCGTCCGGGTCCGGGGTGCTCGGGCTCGCGCCGGTCGGGGCTGGGGCGTTCCGGGTAGCCGTGCCCGACGACGCAGCGTCCGTCCGCGCGGCACCTCGCCTCGCGGTGCGGCGTGGGCCGGGGCAGACGGCGGTGCCGGTCGCATTCAGGTGTGGCGGCCACAACCCGTCCGGGTTCGCCGCGAGCGCGCGTCCGCACGTCGGACAACCCCGGCGTGCGGACGACGCGGGCGCGGGCGTGCTGGACCCCGGCGACACGGGAGGCATGGTCACAGCCCTGCCATCTCGGCCGCCTCGCGCACCCGGAGCTTCCCGGACATGAGTTGCGGCAGCAGCGTGTCGCGCGTCGCAGAGAGCACCGAGTTCTCACGAAGAGCCGCGCTCGCCCGCTCGTGAAGCACCCGCGCCTCCGCTTCAAATCGCCGTTCGGCCTCGATCGAGAGTCGACGAACCCGTAGCTTCTTGAAGTTCCCCCGCGAGAGTTCGAGGAACGTCGCTCCGTTCGCGTGGTCGAGGAACTCCGGGACCCGGCTCCGCATCTCGTGGAACAGCCAGTACCGCGACACCCCGTCACGAGGTTGAAGGGCGATAAACCCTTGGTTCGCAGCCATCGGCTCTTCGGCGATCGCGAAGGCACCGATCGTCGCGCGCGAGGTCATGAAGATCGTGCCGCGCGGGTAGAGCAGCGACGAGATCGCGGCGAGCCCTTCCTCGCTGATCGTGCGCTTCGTCTCCCAGACGTACGGTCCGGTCAGCGCAGTCACGTCAGTCGGCGTCAGCCAACGCACTCCGCCGTCCCAGTACTCCGGCACTTTCGAGCGTGGCGTCGCACCACCACCGATATGCGCGACATCGGCGAAGGTCTCTTCCGACAGTCCGGTACCTTCGACAGCCTGCGCGAAGCGAGCACTCGCGAGGGCGTCGGCGGTAGCGGCGAGGCGGCTGTTGGCCGCGATCTTGTCGTCGAGTGCACCGAGCACCTCTGCGATGGCACGACGCACTGAGAGGTCAGGAACGCGAAGACGAATCGCGTCCATCGACCCTCGAGATAGTTTAGGTTGCGCCGATCCGGTGAGATAGCCGGTAATGTCGGTCAACGCCAGCGCGTACTTTAGAAACGCAGTGTCTACCGACTCCTTTCCACGCAGTACATGCACATGGTTATTGGGCCAGAACTTGCCTGAGACCGTGAAGGCGATCGGCGTGGTGCGCGATCGCAAGTTCTCACCGTCCTCCGAAACAAGGAGATACTCACCGTCCAGCAGGTAGTCGTCTACCCAGTCCACAACACCAGAGGCACCGTAGTACGGATGTGGACCTTCACGGCGTTCAGATGCCTTGACCGGGAGCCGTTTCGAATCGAAATTGTCAACAAGGTCGCCAAGTCGGACATCGTGCCACTCAGCCATCGATCCGGCCCAGCTGCTCGCGGACGACCTGCTCGAGCCGTGCCGACTCCTCGAACTGCTCGAAGAGGTCCTTGGTGAGTCTCACGATCTTGTCCTCGACGGGCTCGCCGTCGTCCTCGACCTCGGCGGCGCCGACGTACCTGCCAGGAGTCAGGGCGTAGCCTGCGTCCTTGATCTCTCCGAGCGTCGCGGAGTAGGCGAACCCGGGGACGTCCTCGTAGGAGAGCCCTGCCTCGACGGCCGACTTCGTTCCGCGCCAGGCGTGGAACGTGCCGGCGATCTTCGCGATGTCGTCGTCGGACAACGCACGCTCGGCGCGGTCGACCATGTGGCCGAGGTTGCGGGCGTCCAGGAAGAGCACCTGGCCGGTGCGGTCGACGGACCCCCGGGAGCCCGCCGCCTTGTCCTGGGCGAAGAACCACACGCATACGGGAATACCGGTGGACCGGAAGAGCTGCGTGGGCAGCGCGACCATGCAGGACACGAGGTCAGCCTCGACGAGCTGGGCGCGGATCTCGCCCTCGCCCCCCGAGTTGGACGACATGGACCCGTTGGCCATGACCACACCGGCGGACCCGCCGGGCGCGAGCTTGGACAGGATGTGCTGGATCCAGCCGTAGTTGGCGTTCCCTGCGGGCGGAACGCCGTAGCGCCAGCGGGCGTCGTCGGTGGCGCGGGCCCAGTCCTTGATGTTGAAGGGCGGGTTGGCCATGACGTAGTCCATCTGCACGTCGGGGTGCAGGTCGCGCGCGAACGTGTCGCCCCAGCGCGAGCCGAGCTGGCCGGTGAGGCCGTGCACGGCGAGGTTCATCTTCGCCATGCGCCAGGTGCGCTCGTTGAGCTCCTGCCCGTACACGGAGATCGCCTGCGGGTCGGCGCCGTGGCGCTCGAGAAACTTCTCGGCCTGGACGAACATGCCACCGGACCCGCACGCCGGGTCGTACACGCGGCCCGAGTACGGCTCGAGCATCTCGACGAGCACGCGCACCACGCCGGGGGGCGTGTAGAACTCGCCGCCGCGTTTGCCCTCGGCGGCGGCGAACTTCGCGAGGAAGTACTCGTAGACCTCACCGAGCACGTCGCGCGCCCGGATCGCGCCGACGCCGGTGAACCGCGCCGAGCTGAACAGGTCGACGAGCTCGCCGAGGCGGCGCTGGTCCACGCTGTTCGAGTTGAAGATCGTCGGGAGCGTCGCGGCGAGCGCGGGGTTCGACCCCATGATGTGCACCATGGCGTCGTCGACGAGCTCGCCGATCGTCGCGCCAGGCTCCTCGGTCGTCGCCGCCCGCCCCTTGGCGTGCTGCGCGAGGTAGCCCCAGCGCGACCGCGTCGGGACCCAGAACACGCCCGCGCCGCGGTACTCGTCCTGGTCCTCCAGCAGGGGCTGCGCGTCCTCCTCGCTCAGGCCGTCCGCGACGCACTCGGCGAGGATCGCGCCACGCCGCTCCTCGAACGCGTCGGACACGTACTTGAGGAACACGAGCCCCAGGACCACGTCCTTGTACTGGCTCGCGTCCATGGAGCCGCGGAGCTTGTCCGCGGCCTTCCACAGCGTGTCCTTGAGCTCCTTCATGGTGGTCGCCGTGCTCGGCGTGGCCACCGCCTGCTTCGTCCTCGGGGGCACTTCTGCTCGCTTCCTCGAATGGTCCTCGTGAACAGCCCTGCTCACGAGCCGGGCTCATCCTTGCGCATGCGTACGACACCGCTCGTGACGCCGTCGACCAGCACCTGCTCCAGCTCCTCGAGCCGCACCAGCTCGGCGCGCGCTGTGGCCCGCCTCTCGCGCACCCGCGCGAGCGCCGACGCGACGTCGTCCGCCTGCTCGGCGGGGACGAGCCGCACGTCCCACGACCGCCACCGGGTCCCCCTGGCCTGCGCCGCGACGTCGCGCGCGAGCACCTCGGGCACGAGCAGCGCGTCGGCCCCGACAGCGCCCGGGCGCTCCCCCGGGCCGTGCGCCCGCAGGCGCAGCACCCGGGCCGGGAAGGCGACCACGGAGAAGCCTGCGGTGTCGACGATCGCGGCGGGGTGCGGCGTGGTGCAGAACACGACGTCGCCCGGCTCGGTGACGCGGCCGGCGGGATACCGGGCGGCGAACTCCAGGCGGTCGACGACGCGCGTCCCGACATCCAGGTCACCGAGCAGCTCGGGGACGCCCAGGACCCGCGACTCGCCCGCCGGGTCGTCGCCGGGCGCGCGCACGTCGGCGTCGTCGATCCGATTGCCCGGCACGCGGCGCACGACGCCTCCGTCAACAAGGCTTCCCAACCGCGCCCGCCGCACCGGCTCGGCGTGGCCACGATCGACCCGGACGTCGAGCGCCGGGCGCGGGACGCCGTCGAGCGCGTCCACCAGCTCGACGGCGCGCGCGACGGCAGCACCGCCGTCGTCGCGTGCGACCGGTGCGAGCGGTCGCACGACCTCGACGAGGCTTCCCCGCGCGGCGAGCAGCTCGCGCACGTGCACGAACCGGGAGAACCGAAACGCGTGCCGCGCCACGTCGTCCCGCGTGCCGAGGGCCGCGACGACGTCGGTCACGAGGTCCTGGACCACCCCCGGCGGGAACGCGCCGTGCACGGGCGAGACCCCCGAGAGGTCGGCCACGGTCGTCCAGCGATCCGCGATGTCGAGGTTCGGGTCGGGGTCGCCGCCCCGGAGGACCCAGAGCGCGAGGCGCTCGCGCGAGCGCTCCACGAGCAGGCCGGCGGGCAGGAGGACCGCCGCGCGCAGGCGGTTCGGTCGCAGCAAGGCCGCGCGCACCGACTCCGCCTCGGGCGACGACGACGCGTCGATCAGCGCGCTCGCGGGGCCGATCACGAGCGCGAACTGACCGTCGGCGAGGCCGAGCACGAGGTCGTCCACGAGGTCGAGGACGGCGACGTCGTCGAGCACACCGGAGCCGACGGACGGGACCTGGGTCACCACGAGCGGGAGCTCGTGCGACCCGGGAGCACCGGCGACGGGCTCGGTCTCCAGGGGCCGCACGGACCAGCCGTGCGCGCCGAGCCGGCGGCGTACCAGACGGTGGGCGTCGCCCGTCGGCACGTGGGCCGTCGGAGACTCCACGACCTCGCCGCGGCCGAGGACGACCGCCAAGAGGTCCCCGCAACCCGGGTACGGGTCGGCGACGGCGCGCTCCACCGTCACGCCCGACGCCGCGTGGTCGCCCCCGACCGCGCCGGCTAGGTCCGCGACGAGCGCGAGCGCTGCGGGCGCGAGCGCCGATCGGGAGAGCTCGTCGCGTCCCGTGCGGAACCGGTCGGCGAGCAGTGCCTCCACCGCGGCGCCGGGCGTGTACGCCGACCCGGCGGCGAGATCCGCGAGCGCGGCGAACCGGTCGAGGTGATCCCCGAGCGCTTCGACCTCCGCGTAGAGGGCGTCGTCGCCCGGGTCGAGCTCGTCCGCCAGGTCGAGGACGTCGTCCGCGTCGAGGGATCCGAGGGGCTCGGACACGTAGGCCTTGAGGCGCAGGAGCGCGGTGAGACCCGCGAAGGCGACGTCGCGGTCCGGGCCGGACGCGTCGTCGAGCATCGCCCGCAGCGCGACGTCCGCGCGGAAAGCGCGGTTGTTGCCGAGGCCGCTCGCCTCGATCCAGTCCGCCACGTCCGACGCGCGGAACAGCAGCGCCTCCGAGCGCGGTCGACCCGGGACGGCCACCGCCCGTCGCACCGGCGCGGGGAACGGCGTGGGGCCGGTGGCGTGGCGCCGGCGCCAGACCGACACCACCGGACGGCGCACGCGGGCGAGCTCGGCGACGTCGGCGAGCGTGAGGCGCAGGTCCGTGAGCAGCGGCTGCGGCGCGGGGACTGCAGGAGAAACGGTCACGGTGGGGCACCTCCTCAGGTCGTGTTCGTCGTCGATTCCCGACCCTATCGGGATCGAACACGTTCCCATGCACCCCCGCGATAAGCCCTCTTATCACGTCTCGCATCGCCGCCCGACCGGCTGTTCGAGAACGCTCCTCCATGACCGGTCACCACGGCCGGCGCAGGGCGAAGGAGCTCGTATGACCTCGATCAGCCACGTGAGGTGCCGTTGCGGGTCCGTGTACCCCGTCCACGAGGGACGCGGCCTGTGCCCGCACTGCGTGTCCCTCACCCCGCCCGTCGACCGAGCCGTCGCCGAGCCGGACGCCGACGAGGACTGAGCTCCGACACCCCGTCTCGTCGCACCCGCACCGCACCGCACCGCACCGCACCGCACCGCAAGGAGGCCACCATGCCGTTCATCCGCTCCGTCCGGGTCGCGCACCCGGGCACGACCAACGAGCACGTCGTCGACGTCCGCTACTCGACCACCACGACCGGACCGCTCCGCGCCGGGACGCGCGAGGCCGTGCATGCCGCCATCCGCCGCGGCGAGCGGTTCCGGACGTTCGACGAGCGCACGCACAACCAGGCCGACGTCGTCGCCCGCGTCAGCCCGCGCGGGACCCGCTACATCGCGACCGTCGCGAACGGACGCGAGACCGACAACCTCCTCCACCTCCCCCGCCACTGATCGCGTCCGACCCACCGAAGCCGCACCGAACCGAAGGAGCACCATGTCCCCGTACAGCCAGCCCCTGTCCGTACCGCCGCTGCGCGGCGCTCGCGCGATCGCGGTCGCGTTCTCACTCACCGGGTCGCTCACCGCGTGCGGCCTCGCGGCGCCGGTGGCCCCGGAGGTGACCCCGACCGCATCGTCGGCGGCGTCCGAGGCCCCCGCCGCCGAGGCGACCCTGATCGGCACGTACCAAGAGGGCTACGGCCTCGGGTACGAGCACGGGTCGACGACCGGAGCCCGGGCGGGCACGGACTTCCTCGCCGCCCGGACCGAGCAGTTCAACGATGGCTACGAGGCCGGGTACTCCACGGGGAAGGACGAGGCGGAGGCCGCGAACAAGAATCCCGTGACGTCGTTCGGCACCCCCATGGAGTGGGAGGACGGGCTCACCCTCACCGTCACCAACGACGGATACTTCACGCCGAGCGAGTGGGCAGCGGTCGGCGAGTTCTCCACCTACCTCAGCTTCACCTTCACGGTGACCAACGGGACCGCCACCACCTGGTCCTCGTCGGGCTACACACAGGTCACGAGCGGGGGCGTCGCCGGCGACGAGGTGTACGACTCCGACCAGGGATACGGCGGCGCACCCACCGCTCCCGTCCTCCCGGGGCAGTCGATCACCTGGAAGCAGGGGTTCGGCGTCACGGACCCGGCGGACCTCACGATGAACGTCTCGCTCGACTGGGACCACGTCGATGTCGTCTACACGACGGTCGAGGACGCCTGGACCTTCTAGTGCCCCGCGAGGGCGTCGAGCGCGGCCCACTCGTCGTCGGTGAGGAGGCGCGACCGGATGATGAAGCGCACACCCTCGGGCGCCTCGACGCTGAACCCGGCGCCGCGGCCGGGCACGACGTCGATCGTCAGGTGCGTGTGCTTCCAGTACTCGAACTGGGCGCGGCTCATCCAGACGGGCACGGTGAACGTGCGCGCGCCGTCGGGCGCGCCCGGGACGTCGACCGCGTCGTCCACGACGACCAGGTCACCCAGGTGGACGTCGGCGTCGCCGAGCAGGAAGTCGCCCTGCGGGTAGCACATGGGCGACGACCCGTCGCAGCACCCGCCGGACTGGTGGAACATGAGCTCGCCGTGGACCGGGCGCAGCCGCGCGAGCAGCGCCGCGGCGTCGTCGGTGACCGCGACCCGCGCGGGAGCCGAGCCGCCCGCGCGGGGCGAGAGAACGTCGTCGTGCATGAGAACCTCCACGTGTCGGAGCCGACCAGGCGATCCCGGCACCCCGACCAGGCGGTCCTGGCTCGTCGGCGTCGCAGGACGAGCCAAGACCACCTGCTCGGCGGCCGGGGGCCTAGAAGAAGCCGAGCTTCTGGGCCGAGTAGGAGACCAGGAGGTTCTTCGTCTGCTGGTAGTGGTCGAGCATCATCTTGTGGTTCTCGCGCCCGACGCCGGAGCCCTTGTACCCGCCGAACGCGGCGGCCGCGGGATAGGCGTGGTAGCAGTTCGTCCAGACGCGCCCGGCCTCGATGGTGCGGCCCGCGCGGTAGGCGGTGTTCCCCGACCGTGACCAGACGCCGGCGCCGAGCCCGTAGAGGGTGTCGTTGGCGATGGTCATGGCGTCGTCGAAGTCGGAGAAGTCGGTGACCGCGACGACGGGACCGAAGATCTCCTCCTGGAAGATCCGCATCGAGTTCTTGCCCTCGAAGATCGTGGGCGTCACGTAGTACCCGCCCGCGAGGTCGCCGCCGAGCTCGGCGCGCGTCCCGCCCGTGAGGACCTTCGCGCCCTCGGCCTTGCCGATCTCGATGTACGACAGGATCTTCTCGAGCTGGTCGTTCGACGCCTGCGCGCCGATCATCGTCTCGGTGTCGAGCGGGTTGCCCTGCTGCACGGCCTTCGTGCGCTCGACCGCGTCGCCGAGGAACGTGTCGTAGATCGACGACTGGATGAGCGCCCGCGACGGGCACGTGCAGACCTCGCCCTGGTTGAGGGCGAACATCGTGAACCCCTCGAGCGCCTTGTCGTAGAAGTCGTCGCGCGCGTCGGCCACGTCGGAGAAGAAGATGTTCGGCGACTTGCCGCCGAGCTCGAGCGTGACCGGGATGATGTTCTGGCTCGCGTACTGCATGATCAGGCGGCCGGTCGTCGTCTCGCCCGTGAACGCGATCTTGCGGATGCGCGGGCTGGACGCGAGCGGCTTGCCCGCCTCGACGCCGAACCCGTTGACGACGTTCACCACGCCGGGCGGCAGCAGGTCGCCGACGATGTCCAGGAGGAACAGGATCGACGCGGGAGTCTGCTCGGCGGGCTTGAGCACGACGCAGTTGCCGGCCGCGAGCGCGGGAGCGAGCTTCCACACGGCCATGAGGATGGGGAAGTTCCACGGGATGATCTGCCCGACCACCCCGAGCGGCTCGTGGAAGTGGTACGCGATGGTGTCCTCGTCGATCTCGGAGATCGACCCCTCCTGCGCGCGGATCGCGCCCGCGAAGTAGCGGAAGTGGTCGATCGCGAGCGGGATGTCGGCCGCGAGCGTCTCGCGGACGGGCTTGCCGTTCTCCCACGTCTCCGCGACGGCGATCCGCTCGAGGTTCTCCTCCATCCGGTCGGCGATCTTGTTGAGGATGTTCGCACGCTCGGTCGCGCTGGTGCGGCCCCACGACCGGGCGGCGCCGTGCGCGGCGTCGAGCGCCCGCTCGATGTCGTCGGCGTTCCCGCGGGCGACCTCGGTGAAGGTCCGGCCCGTGACCGGGCTGGGGTTCTCGAAGTACTGCCCGCTCGCCGGCGCGACGTACTCGCCGCCGATCCAGTGGTCGTACCGGGGCTTGTACTCGGCGATAGCCCCGTCGGTGCCGGGGGCTGCGTAGACCGTCATGCGTCTGCCTCCTCGCAGTGCTGACCCGCCGCGCCCCAGGGAGGCCGGGCGGGGGGATGCCCGACGGCGGTGCGCGGCACGGCGCCTCGTCGCGCCGTGGCACGACGCTAGGCACCCGAGGGTTGCAGGACCGTTGCAGCGGGGGTGGCGGTCAGCCGAGCTCGTCGTCGAGCAGGTCGAGGTGGGCGCGGGCACGGACCCAGCGCGGGCTGCCGTGGTCGGCGACGCGCTGGAGGCGCGTCCACGCGGCGTGGTCCTCGGCGCCGTCGTCGGTGCGGGTCCAGGCGTCGAGGACGTCGGCGTCGCCCGCGGAGACGACGGCCGCGCGGAGCTCGGCCGCGAGCTCGGCGCGCAGGTGCTCGACGGCGGGCGCCCCGGAGCGCGGGAGGAGCGGCGCGCCGTAGGCCGCGACCGCTCCCCGGACGTCGCCGACGGCGAGCCGGTCGCGGACGACGTCGGCGTCGGTCCGCAGCGGGCGCGCGAGCCGGTACGGGCGGGACCCGGCGAGGAGGGGCCCGGCGACGCGGCGCAGGCGCGAGACCTCCGCGCGCACGGTGACGTCCGAGAGCGCGCCCGGGTGCAGGAGCACGGCGAGCTCGTCGGCGGAGAGGCCGCGGGGGTGCGCGGCGAGGAGCGCGAGGATCTCGGCGTGCCGCAGCGAGAGGCGGTGCTCGAGGCCGTCCGGTGCGCGGAGCACGGGCGCCGGCCCGAGCACGACCAGCTCCGGCGCCCCGTCGCGCGGCGGCGCGGGGACGGTCCCGGCGCCGTCGGTCGTCGGCGCCGCCGCGCGCTGGGCCAGCTCGCGCTCGAGGCTCAGCACCGTGGCCCGCACGAGCGAGAGCACGACGCCCGAGGCGGCCGACTGGCGACCCGTGACGTCGAGGACGCCGAGGACGCGGCCCGTCCCTGGCTCGTGGATGGGGACCGCCGTGCAGCTGAACGCCTGGACGGGGCGCGAGAAGTGCTCGGCGCCGAGGACCTGCACGGCGCGGCGCGCGGCGAGCGCAGTCCCGGGGGCGTTGGTCCCGACGCGCTCCTCGCGCCACACCGACCCCTCGACGAACCCGACGCGCTCGACGGCGTCCCGCAGGGAGCGGCTGCCCTCGACCCACAGGAGCCGGCCCGCGTCGTCGGACACGGCGACGGCCAGGCCGTCGTCCGCGGCGGCGTCGACGACGAGCTCGCGCACCACGGGCATGACGGCCGCCAGCGGTTGGGTGTCGCGGTAGGCGACGAGGTCGTCGTGGGCGAGCCCAGAGCCGGTGCGCGGGCCCTCGGGGTCGACGCCGCTGTGCACGGACCGGCGCCACGAGTCGGCCACCACGGGGTGGATGCCGGGCGGGAGCACGCCGTCGACGAGGAAGGACCGGTAGGCGGCACGGACCGAGCGGGCGTCGCGGCGCGCGTCGGGGCGGCGCGGGTGCGCGTCCGAGCGCAGCGGCGGTGCGAGAGTGCGCGGCACGGGACCTCCCACGTCGTCGTGCGGTGCTGGGGTCCAGTGTAGGGGTCGCCCCGCGCGGCGCGACCGGGCCGTCAGCGACGTGCGGGGCGAGCACGTGCCGCGGCGGTGCTCTCGCTCGCGACGCGGCGCAGCCCGGCGAGGACGACGCTCGTCGCCGCGGTGGGCGGGGCGCCGCGGCGCACGGCGGCGTAGACCGGGCGCGTCCGGGGCACCCGCAGCGGGCGGGCGACGACGTCGTAGCGCGGGTCGACGGCGAGGCCTGGCAGGAGCGCGACGGACAGTCCCGCCTCGACGTGGGCGAGCAGCAGCTCGTAGCTCGGGAGCCGCGCGACGACGCGCGGCTCGAACCCGGCCTCGCGGCACGCGCTCTCGACGAGGGTCGAGAGGTACCGGCCGGGCAGGTCGGCGGCCCAGCACGCGTCGGCGAGGGCGGCGAGGTCGACGGGACCGTCCCCCACCGACACCCCCGCCGTCGTCCGTGCCCACGCACCCGCCGGCGCCACCAGGACGACCGGGTCCTCGAGCAGCGGGACGGTCGCGACGTCGGGACCGGCGAGCCGCGCGCCGTCGAGCAGGTCGGCGGTCACCGCGACGTCGACGTCCGCGCGGCGGAGCGCGGGCCCGCTCTCGCGGGGATCGAGCTCGACGACCTCGACCTGCACCCGCGGATGCTCGACGGCGAGCCGCCGCGCGAGGGGGATCACGAGGGCCCGGACGCCGCTCGAGAACGCCGCGACGCGGACGACCCCGGCGGGCTGGCCGTCGGGGTACGCGAGCTCCGCCTCCGCGAGCGCCATCTGGTCGAGGATCACGCGGGCGTGCCGGGCGAGGGTGCGGCCGGCGGGCGTCAGGCGCACGCGCCGTCCCGTCCGTTCGACGAGGCGCGCCCCGGTCTCGGCCTCGAGGGCCGCGAGCTGTGCGGACACCGCGGACGGGCTCACGTGCAGGGACGCGCCCACCGCGCGCACGGTGCCGAGGCTCTCGAGCCGGGCGAGGATCTGCAGCCGGGCGGCGTTGAGCACGCGGTCCTCCGTTCGGGCGGGTCCCGCTGTGCGGGTTCTCCGCACAGACTGTACGAGAACTCGTGCTGTACGCGCACAGGCCGGCGTCCCTACGCTCGGAGGATGGCCGTCGTCCCGTCCCCCGCCCTCGCCGCGTCGACCCGCGCGGTCCCTCCCGCCGCCCCGTCCGAGACGGCGGACGACGCCGCGACGTTCTGGGCCGACGCGGACCAGCACCTCGTGCGGTACGGCGGGCCCTTCACTCCGGAGATCGTGGAGAGCGCGTCGGGCAGCTACGTCACGACGGCCGACGGCCGCCGGGTCCTCGACTTCACGTCGGGCCAGATGAGCGCCATCCTCGGGCACAGCCACCCGGCGATCGTCGAGACGGTGCGCAACCAGGTCGGGAGGCTCGACCACCTCTTCTCCGGGATGCTCTCGCGCCCGGTCGTCGACCTCGCGCGCCGGCTGGCGGCCACGCTGCCCGACCCGCTCGAGAAGGTCCTGCTCCTCACGACGGGCGCCGAGTCCAACGAGGCGGCGATCCGCATGGCGAAGCTCGTCACGGGTCGGCACGAGGTCGTCTCGCTCGCCGGGTCGTGGCACGGCATGACGCACGCCGCCGCCGCGGCGACGTACAGCGCGGGGCGCCGCGGGTACGGCCCGACGGCGCCCGGCAACCTCGTCATCCCCGTCCCGAACGCGTACCGGCCCGACCACGTCACGCCCGACGGCGCGCACGACTGGCGGCGCCAGCTCGACCTCGCGTTCGACCTCGTGGACGTGCAGTCCACGGGCAGCCTCGCCGCGTGCATCGTCGAGCCGATCCTCAGCTCGGGCGGGATCGTCGAGCTGCCGCCGGGCTACCTCGCGGCCCTGCGCGACAAGTGCCACGAGCGCGGGATGCTCCTCATCCTCGACGAGGCGCAGACCGCGTTGTGCCGGACCGGCTCCTGGTACGCGTTCGAGGGCCGCGACGGCGAGGAGCCCGTGGTGCCGGACATCCTCACCCTCTCCAAGACGCTCGGCGCCGGGCTGCCGCTCGCGGCCGTCGTCACGAGCGCCGAGATCGAGGCTCGTGCGCACGAGCGCGGCTTCCTGTTCTTCACGACGCACGTCTCCGACCCGCTCGTCGCGGCGGTCGGCAACACCGTCCTCGACGTGCTCGAGGCGGAGCAGACGGACGCCCGGGTGCGCGTGCTCGGCGGCCGCCTGCGTGCCGGGCTGCTCGATCTCCAGGAGCGGCACGCCACGATCGGCGACGTGCGCGGACGGGGTCTGCTGCAGGGCATCGAGCTCGTGCTGGACCGCGAGACCAAGGAGGGGGCCGACGCCCTCGGCGCCCTCGTCACCCGGCGGGCGCTCGACCTCGGGCTGCACATGAACGTCGTGCAGCTCCGTGGGATGGGCGGCGTGTTCCGCATCGCGCCCCCGCTCACGGTGAGCGAGGAGGAGCTCGACCTCGGGCTCGAGCTCCTCGACCGCGCGCTCGACGAGGCAGAGCGCGAGCTCCTCGGCTGAGAGCGCCCCGCCGGGGCGAGCGGGGCGGCGAGCGCGCCCGGTCCGGCCGCGCGCGGACCCGTCGGCAGCCCGCGTTTACACCGTCTCAGCATGCGCGACGGCCCTTCCGTGATGCGGACAGCAGACCTAGCCTGACGCTCGGACACCCCAGCTCCCGCCGCACGGAGGACACCATGCCCGCACCGCTCGACACCAGCGAGAAGATCACCCAGTACGCCCACCCCGACCGCCTCGTGAGCACGGACTGGCTCGCCGAGCACCTCGGTCAGCCGGGGATCGTCGTCGTCGAGTCCGACGAGGACGTGCTGCTGTACGAGACGGGCCACATCCCGGGCGCGGTGAAGATCGACTGGCACACGGACCTCAACGACCCCGACACGCGCGACTACATCGACGGCAAGGGCTTCGCGCAGCTCCTCGGCGACAAGGGCATCGGCCGCGACACGACGATCGTCGTCTACGGCGACAAGAACAACTGGTGGGCCGCGTACGCCGCGTGGGTCTTCACGCTGTTCGGCCACGAGGACGTGCGCCTGCTCGACGGCGGCCGCGGCAAGTGGATCGCGGAGGGCCGCGAGGTCACGACCGACGTCCCCGCGCCGGAGGCCGTCGAGTACCCCGTCGTCGAGCGCGACGACGTGACGATCCGCGCGTTCAAGGAGGACGTCCTCGCGCACATCGGCAACGGCCCGCTCGTCGACATCCGTTCTCCGCAGGAGTACACGGGCGAGCGCCTGCACATCCCCGACTACCCGGAGGAGGGCGTGCTGCGCGGCGGGCACATCCCGACGGCGCGCAACGTCCCGTGGGCGACCGCGGTCGCCGAGGACGGCACCTACAAGTCGCGCGAGCAGCTCGAGGCGATCTACCAGGAGGGCGGCCTCGGCCTCGCGACGGACGACGAGGTCGTCACGTACTGCCGCATCGGCGAGCGCTCGAGCCACACGTGGTTCGCGCTGACCTACCTGCTCGGGTTCGACAAGGTCCGCAACTACGACGGCTCGTGGACCGAGTGGGGCAACGCCGTGCGCGTGCCGATCGTCAAGGGCGAGGAGGCCGGCGAGGCCCCCGCGTCGCTCAACTGACGCACCGCTCGTCCCTCACGCCCGACCGCGCGCGGCCGCTCCCTCGTGGAGCCGCCGCGCGCCGTCGGCGTCTGCCGCCGGGCATACGTCGCGCCGGCCGGGTGTTCCGCACGGTGGGACTCCGTCCCGGCCGCACGCCCCCGATGCAAGGATCGACACCATGAGCTCCCCGTCCGACGCCTCGTCCCTGCCCGCGGCCCTCGCGGAGATCCGCGAGGACTTCCTCGCGCTGCCCGAGCGCGAGCGGCTGCAGCTCCTGCTCGAGTTCGCGAACGAGCTGCCCGACCTCCCCGAGCGCTACGCGAGCGCGCCCGGCCTGCTCGAGCGCATCGAGGAGTGCCAGTCCCCCGTGCGCGCGTTCGCGGAGGTCGACGGCGACGGCGTCGTGCACTTCTTCGCGACCGCGCCCGCCGAGGCGCCGACGACGCGCGGGTTCGCGTCGATCCTCGCGCAGGGCCTCTCGGGCCTGACCGTGCAGGAGGTGCTCGACGTGCCGGACGACTACCCCATGTCGATCGGCCTCACGCGGGCCGTGAGCCCGCTGCGCATCGGCGGCATGAACGGCATGCTCACGCGCGCCAAGCGCCAGGTCCGCGAGCAGGTGGCCGAGCGCCCCTGACCGGAGGTTCGCACCAGCACCGGCCGAGCATGCGGTTGCGGCCCGTCCGGACGTCCTGACGAGACGCGACGTCATGCCCGGCGCGTCAGTCGCGGAGCGCGAGGCGGCGCGCGAGGACCGCGCAGACGACGAGCTGGAGCTGGTGGAACACGATCACCGGGACGGCGACGACGCCGGCGACCGCCACGGGGAACAGCACGCTCGCCATGGGCAGCCCGGTGGCGAGCGACTTCTTGGACCCGCACATGAGGAGCGCGATCCGGTCCTCGGTCGACAGCCGCAGCGCCGCCCCGCCCCACCACGTGAGCGCGAGCATCGCGGCGAGGACGAGCGCGCTCACGACGAGCAGCGCGACGATCGACCAGCCGGACACGCTCGACCACACGCCCGCCGAGGACGCGGCGGCGACGGCGCCGAACACGACGACGAGGATCGTGCCCCGGTCGACGCCGAGCGTGAGCCAGCGCCGCGCGCGGACCCAGTCCCCCACCCACGGCTGGAGGAGCTGCCCGACGACGAACGGCAGCAGGAGCTGGAGCAGCACCGTGCGCAGGCCGCCGAGCCCGCCCGTGGGACCGTCGGCGCCCCCGGCCGCGCCGCCGGGACCGCTCATGAGCCAGAGCACGAGCAGCGGCGTGACGATCATCCCGGCGACGTTCGAGACGGTCGCCCCGCAGATCGCCCCGGCGACGTTGCCGCGCGCGACCGACGTGAACGCGACGGACGACTGCACCGTCGAGGGCAGCAGGGACAGGTAGAGCACCCCCGCGGCGAGCGGTGCCCCGACGAGCGGCTCGACGACCCACGCCGTGACGAGCCCGAGCACCGGGAAGACGACGTACGTCGCCGCGAGGATCCCGCCCTGGAGGCGCCAGTTCCGCAGGCCCGCCCAGACCTCGCGCGTGGACAGGCGCATGCCGTAGACGAGGAAGAGGACCGTGACCGCGACGTCCGCGACGGCGTCGACCACGCGCTGCGCGCCCGGCCCCACCGGCACGACGAGCCCGAGCACGAGCACGACCAGCAGCGTGACGACGAACGGGTCGACCCACCGGCTCAGGACTGCACGCACGGGGACCGAGCCTAGCCCGGCTCAGAACAGGGTGTAGCCGCCGTCGACGGTGACGACCGCGCCCGTCATGAAGCTCGACGCCGCGCTCGCGAGGAACACGACGGGCGGTCCGATCTCCTCGGGCTCGGCCCAGCGCCGCATCGCGGCGGGCGCGACGCAGTCGTCGTAGTACTCGGGCTGGTCGACGGGCGACGCCTCGGTGCGCACGTAGCCGGGCGCGACGGCGTTGACGCGGATGCCGTGCGGCGCCCACTCGGCCGCGAGGCCCTTGGTGAGCTGGTGCACCGCCGCCTTGGACGCGAGGTAGGCCGGCTGCCAGCGCGGCCGGTTGACGATCGACGCCGACATCGAACCGACGTTGACGATCGTGCCCGGGCGGCCCTCCGCGACCAGGGCCCGCGCGACCGCGCGCGAGCAGTACCAGACGCCGTCGAGGTTGGTCGTGAGCGTGCGGTGCCACACGTCGTCGTCGATCTCGAGCGCGGCTCCCCCGATCGAGATCCCCGCATTGTTGACGAGGAGGTCGACCGTCCCGAGGTCCGCGGCCGCGCGCCCGACGACGTCGTCGACCTGCGCGCGGTCCGTCACGTCGAGCGCGTACCCGCGCGCGTCGATCCCGCCCGCCCGCAGCGCGGCGGCCGCGTCCTCGGCGGCCGGCGCGGTGGTCGCGGTGAGCGCGACCCGCGCCCCGGCCTCGCCGAGCGCGCGGGCGACGGCCCGCCCGATGCCCCGGCTCCCGCCGGTGAGCAGGGCCGTGCGGCCGACGAGCGAGAACGAGTCGAGGACGGTCACGCGGGACAGTCGACCACGGGCCGCGTCAGAAGTCGAAGAGGTCCTCGAGCCACGACTCCTTCTTCTTCCGCTTGCGGTAGCGGGGGTCGTACCCGTCGCGCCCGTCGTAGCGGCGGTCGCGGTCGTCGCGGTAGCGGTCGTCCCGGTACCGGTCGTCGCCGTACTGGCCGCCCCGGTAGCGGTCACGGTCGTCGTACCGGCGCTCGTCGCGGTGCCCGTCGTACCCGGGCGTGCCGTAGTCCACGGCCGGCGCCGGCGGGTACGACGTCGGCGCGGGGGCCGGGGCCGCGGGCGGCACGGGGGCCGGGGCGGGCGCGGCGGCGGCCGGGCCCGCGGCCTCGGCGGCGATCTCGCTCTCCAGCGAGCGGTCGATGATCTTGTCCAGCTCGCCACGGTCGAGCCACACGCCGCGGCACGTCGGGCAGTAGTCGATCTCCACGCCCTTGCGCTCGGTCATGACGAGCACGGTCTGGTCGGTGGGGCACAGCATGAGGTCCTCCGCTCGGGTGGGCGTCGTCCGTCCGACTCGCGGCACGGGTGCTGGCAGTCCAACGCGCCACGCGCCGCCCGGGTTCCCGCACGCTCGCGGTCCGTGCGTGCGACGCCCCGGGCCGCGCCGCCGCGCTTCAGTCCTCGTCCGCCGCGAGCTGCTCGCGCAGCTCCTCGGCGAGGTGCCGCTCGTCGTCGAGGGCGGCGAGCGCGTCCGCGAGCAGGGGCAAAGCCTCGGCGCCCGCGAGGAACCGGGCCGCCCCGGCGTCGTCGTGCAGCCGCAGCGCGAGGTCGGCGCGCAGCACGAGCGCGCGGAACCGGAGGGGCTCGGAGACGGTGCGGGCCCGGACGCCCTCGGCGTCGAACGCGCGGTCGAGGACGCGGGCAGCCCCTGCGGCGTCGCCCGCACCTCGCAGGATCCGCGCGTGCTCGACGGCGCGTGCCAGGTCGAGCGCCGGGTCCACCCTGCGCCGGGGCAGGCTCGCCGAGGCAGCCCGGCCACCAGTCACGACGACACCTCCCGCCCCCGACGCGTCCTGTCACCCTAACCCGCGGCCCAGGACCACGCCGGGGAGCCGCCGGCACGGGTGGCCCGACCCATTGGTCGACCCCGGTCGGTCACGCCTCCGGCGCGAGGACGGTGGCGAGGACCGCGTCCACGAGCGCGCGGCGGTCGTCGACGAGGTCGCCGGGCCACTGCTGGTGGGGCTTGTGCAGGCGGAGCGAGACGAGGCCGTGGAGCGCGACCCACACCCGGGTCGCCGCGAGCCGCGCGCTCTCCCGGTCCGCGCCCCCGTCGACGAGGATCTGGGCGGTCTCCTCGACGAGCCTGTCGCCGGGCAGGTCCTGCCCGCCCTCGATGTCCAGCGAGTCGATGCTCTCGAAGAGGAGCTGGTACGCACCGGGATGGTCGAGGCCCCACGCCACGTACGCCGCGGCCCCCCGGTGCAGGCGCTCGCGCGCGTCGAGCGCCGGGTCGTCGGCGGCGCCCAACGCTGCCGCGAGCCCGTCGAGGTGACGCTCGAGGACCGCCCAGACGAGGTCCGCCTGCGAGGCGAAGTGGAGGTAGACGGCGGCGGGTGAGACCCCGACGGCCCGCGCCACGGCGCGCAGGGACGGGGCCGGCACGCCCCGGGGTCGTGCGAGGAGCGTCGCGGCGGCGTCGACGAGCTCACGACGGAGCTGCTCGCCCTGCCCCCGCGCGTGCGGCACGCGACGGCTCGGCGCGGCGGTCATCGGCGTCGACCGGGGCTTGCGGCGGGCGCGAGTTCGGTGTACACCTGTTCACCATACTCGGTGAACAGGTGTACACCTTCGATCCCACCACCCTGGAGGACCGCCATGCCCCTCGACTACCGCGGGACCACCGCCCTGGTCACCGGCGCGAGCTCGGGCCTCGGCCGCGAGCTCTCGAGCCGCCTGGCCGGGCGCGGCGCCGACCTCGTGCTCGTCGCCCGTCGCGCCGACCGCCTGGAGGAGCTCGCCGCCGAGCTGCGCACCCGCACGCGGGCGACCGTCACCGTGCTCCCCTACGACCTCGCCACCCCCCGGCCGGGCGCCGCCCTCGCGGCGATGCTCCGGGAGCGCGGCATCACCCTCGGCACGCTCGTGAACAACGCCGGGTTCGGCTCGCACGGCGCGCTCGCTGACGCGGACGCGGACCGCGTCGCCGCCGAGGTCCAGGTGAACGTCGCGAGCCTCGTCGACCTCACGCGCACGTTCCTGCCCGAGCTGGTCGCCACCGGGCGCGGCGCGCTCGTCAACGTCGCGAGCACCGCCGCCTACCAGGCGACGCCCGGCATGGCGGTGTACGGCGCGACCAAGGCCTTCGTCCGCTCCTTCACCGAGGCGCTCTGGTACGAGACGCGGGGCACCGGCCTGCGCACGCTCGCCCTGTCCCCCGGACCGGTCCCGACCGAGTTCTTCGACGTGCTCGGCGCGGAGGAGGCGAAGATCGGCCAGGTCCGCAGCGCCGAGCAGGTCGTGCGCGACGCGCTGCGCGCGCTCGACCGCCGCGACGCGCCGCCCGGCGTCGTCCCCGGGCTCGGCAACCGCCTCCAGACGCTCGCGGCGCGCCTCGCCCCGACGCGCGCGATCGTCACGCTGTCCGGGCGGATGCTCTCCCCGGCGCACTGAGCCCGTCCTCCCGGGCGCACCGCGACCCGCGGTGCGCCCGGGACGAGCGGGACGTCAGCGCTGCACGCGCGCGCTGCCGCCCGAGGCGAGCTTGCGCACCTCGGCGAGCGACGCCGTCGACGTGTCGCCCGGCGTCGTCATGGCGAGGGCGCCGTGCGCCGCGCCGTACTCGACCGCCTCGTGGATCGAGCCGAGCTCCATGAGCCCGTACGCGAGGCCCGACGCGAACGAGTCGCCGCCGCCCACGCGGTCGAGGATCTCCAGGCCGGGGCGGTGCGTCGCCTCGGCGAAGCCCTGCACGCGCGACCACGCGATCGCACCCCAGTCGTTGACGGTCGCCGTCCTCACGCCGCGCAGCGTCGTCGCGACGACCTGGAAGTTGGGGTACTCCGCGGCGGCCCGCTCGATCATCGCGCGGAAGGCCCCGGTGTCGAGGTCGGTGAGGTTCTCGTCGACGCCCTCCACCTCGAAGCCCAGCGAGGCCGTGAAGTCCTCCTCGTTGCCGATCATCACGTCGACGTAGCGCGCCAGCCGGCGATTGACCTCCTGCGCGCGCTCGACGCCCCCGATGCCCGTCCACAGCGACGGGCGGTAGTTGAGGTCGTAGGACACGACCGTGCCGTGGCGGCGCGCGGCGGCCATGGCCGCCTCCGCGACGTCGGCCGACGACTCGGACAGCGCCGCGAAGATCCCGCCGGTGTGGAACCAGCGCACGCCACGGCCGAACACGTCGTCCCAGTCGACGTCCTCGGGCCGGAGCTGGGCGATCGCGGTGTTGCCGCGGTCGGAGACGCCGACCGCGCCGCGCACGCCGAAGCCGCGCTCGGTGAAGTTGAGCCCGTTGCGCACGGTGCGGCCGATGCCGTCGTACTCGCGCCACTGCACCCAGCGCGTGTCGAGCCCGCCGGTGAGCATGAGGTCCTCGACGAGGCGGCCGACCTCGTTGTCCGCGAGCGCGGTGACGACCGCGCCGCGCAGGCCGAAGGCGCGGCGCAGGCCGCGCGCGACGTTGTACTCGCCGCCGCCCTCCCACGCGTCGAAGCTGCGGGCGGTCTTGATGCGGCGCTCGCCCGGGTCGAGGCGCAGCATGACCTCGCCGAGGGCGACGACGTCGTAGGCGCACTCGCCCGCGGGGCGGAGAGCGAGCGGGGGCTGGTTCTGGGTCGTGTCGGGCACGGGTCAGGCTCCTTCGGCGGGGTGCGGGGCCGTGGCGGCGAGCTCGACGGCCTCGCGCGTGCGGCGGGTGATCTCGGCGGTGTCGCCCGCGCGCACGAGGGCGGCGTCGACCATCCAGGAACCGCCGGCCGCGAGCACCGACGGCAGCGCGAGATAGTTGAGCAGGTTGGCGGCGCTCACGCCGCCGGTCGGGACGAAGCGCAGGCCCGGGAAAGGCGCGGAGAAGGCCTTGACCGCCGCGGGGCCTCCGACGACGTTCGCCGGGAAGAGCTTCACGGCGTCCAGGCCCAGGTCGAGCGCGGCGATGACGTCGGACGGCGTCGCGACCCCGGGCAGGACCGGCACCCCGAGCTCCTGCGCGCGGCGCACGACGGCGGCCGAGAGCCCCGGCGAGACGAGGAAGCGTGCCCCGGCCTCGACGGCCTCGTCGACCTGGGCCGCCTTGACGACGGTCCCCGCGCCGACGAGCACGTCCGGCACCTCGCGCGCGATCGCCTCGATCGCGGCGCGGGCACCCGCGGTGCGGAAGGTGACCTCCGCGACCGGCAGCCCGCCGTCGCGCAGCGCGGTCGCGACGAGCACACCCTGCTCCGCGTCGTCGACGACGACGACCGGCACGACGCGGACGCGTGCGATCGCCTCCAGGGGTCCGTGGGATGACATCCTCGCTCCGTTTCGCTATGGTGAACGCCTGTTGTTCACTACGGAACGCACTCTAGGCGAAGGAGCCACGACGATGGAAACCGGGAGCACGGCGTCGGGCCCGCGGGAGGGCAGCGAGCACGCGGCGGGCGGGCACGCCGCGAGCCCGCTCGGGAGCGTCGACAGGGCGCTGACCGCGCTCGAGGCCCTCGCCGCGGCGGGCCCCACCGGGGTCGCGCTCGGCGACCTCGCACGCTCGCTCGGGCTGCACAAGGCCTCCCTCCACCGCACGCTCGCGGCGCTGCGCTACCGCGGCTACGCCGAGCAGGACGCCACGACCGGCGACTACCGGCTCGGCCCGGCGGCGACCGCGCTCGCGACGGTCTACCTCGGCGAGGAGAACCTGCCCGCGCTCCTGCACCCGGTGCTCGTCGCGGTCTGCCGGGCGACGGACGAGCTCGTGCACCTCGGAGCCCTCGCCGGGACGGAGATCGTGTACCTGGACAAGGTCGAGCCCGCGCGCGCCGTGCGCGTCTGGTCGGCCGTCGGCCGACGTCGCCCCGCGGCCACCACGGCCCTCGGGCGCGCGCTGCTGGCCCACCGGCCGCTCGACGAGGCCGCGCTCGCCTGGTACGCGGCGGCCGCCCCCGACGAGCATCCGGTCACCGCCGCCGCGCTCCGCGCGACGTGCGACGCGACGCGGACGAGCGGCTTCGCGACGGAGACGGAGGAGAACGAGCCGGGCATCAGCTGCGTCGCGGTGCCCGTGCTGCGCGACGGCCAGTCCGTCGCCGCGGTGAGCGTCACCGCGCCGGCCGAGCGGCTCGGGGCGCGCCGGCGCCGTGAGATCGAGACCGTCCTCCGCGAGGTGGTCCCGCCCCTGCTGCCGCCGACGCTCACCGTGCCGGACGCCGTGCTCGGCCGGCCCGGCCGGCACGGCCCGCACGACGACCCCGCCGCGACCGGAGCGCGTCGACCGGCGACGCCAGCGGGGCTGTGAGAGAGTTCAACCGCAGCACGACGGAATGACGGAAGGGCCCGCGATGACCGTCCTCGTGGCGTACAACGACTCCCCGCAGGGCGAGACCGCGTTCCGGGCGGCCGTCGCCGAGGCGGTCCACCGCTCGACCGCCCTCGCGGTCCTCGTCCTCACCCCGCAGGACGCCGACGCGGGCGTCCCCGCGACCCTCGCGCACCTGCTCGACACGCTTCCCGCCGAGGTCGCCCGTCCCGAGATCTCCTACCGCTCGGAGCACCTCGACCCCGCCGAGGCGATCATCGCCGCGGCCGAGCGCACCGGCCCCGACCTCGTCGTCGTGGGTGCGCGCAAGCGTTCGCCGGTCGGCAAGTTCCTGCTCGGCAGCACGACGCAGCGCGTGCTCCTCGACTCGCCCGTCCCGGTGCTCGTCGTCAAGGCGTCGCACTGACGCCCTCCTGACGGGTGCCGCGACGCGGCCTCCCGGTACCCCGGACGGCCACGTCGCGACCTCTCAGTCCTGCGCGACGGCGGCGCGCAGCCCGTCGACCAGCGGGGTCGTCGGGCGGCCCAGCAGGCCTGCGAGCTCCCCCGACGTCTCGGCGAGCAGCCCGTCGCGGATGTTGCCGTCCAGCGCGACGACGAACCCGGCGGTGCCCTCGTCCAGTCCAGCCCCCAGCAGGAACGCCCGGTGCGCGTCAGGGCTCACGCGCCGATAGGTGACGGGGCGCCCGAGCACCTCGGCGGCTGCGGCGGCGAGGTCGTCGAACGTCCACGCGACGTCGCCGCTCAGCTCGTAGACGGCCCCCGCGTGCGCGGAGGCGTCCGCCTGCGCGGCGAGCGCGACGACTGCCGCGGCCTCGGCGTAGTCCGCACGGGTCGCGCTCGCGACCCGACCGTCGCCGACGCTCGACACGAGCTCGCCGGACTCGCGGGCGCCCACGACGTCGCCGACGTAGTTCTCCGTGTACCAGTTGTTCCGCAGGATCGTGGTCGCCAGTCCCGAGGCGGCCAGGAGCTCCTCCGTGGCCTTGTGCTCGGGCGCGAGGACGAGCGCGGAGGTCGTCGCGTGCGGCGCGCTCGTGTAGATCACGCGGGAGACCCCGGCCGCGGCGGCCGCCTCGACCACGTTGCGGTGCTGTGGCACCCGCTGCCCGACCTCGGAGCCCGACACGAGGACGAGCACGTCGACGCCCGCGAGCGCCGCCGCCAGGGTCTCGGGGCGCGCGTAGTCGGCCTCGCGGACCTGGACACCACGGTCGGCGAGGTCGGCGACCTTGGCGGTGGTCCGCGCGGCGGCGATCACCTGGGACGGGTCGGCGCCGCGGGCGAGGAGGGACTCGACGACGAGGCGGCCGAGGTGGCCGCTGGCTCCGGTGACGGCGATGGACATGCGAGGACTCCTTCGGTGCGGGGACGCGACCGGGCGGTCGCGCCGTCCCAGCATGCACTTACTTTTCGATAGTGCCAACTAGGAGCAGGTGCGGTCTATCTCACAGTGCCACCCAACGTGCACGCGCCGTATCCTGGGGCGATGACGACCGACGCCCGCCCCGCGGAGGACACCGGACCTACCGACGCGATGGTGGCCGACGTCTTCCAGCGCGGCTGCACGTCGCGACACGTCCTCGAGACCGTCACCGGACGGTGGGGCGTGCTCACGGTCGCGGGCCTGCGCGACGGCGCGGTGCGGTTCAACGCGCTGCGGCGCCGCATCGACGGGGTCAGCGAGAAGATGCTCGCCCAGACCCTCCAGTCCCTCGAGCGCGACGGCATCGTCGTGCGCGAGGTGCGCGCGACCATCCCGCCGCACGTCGAGTACTCCCTCACCGACCTCGGGCGCCGCGTCGCCGACAGCCTCACGGGGCTGCTCGACGTCCTCGAGGGCTCGGTCACGGAGGTGACGGCGTCCCAGCACGCGTACGACGCGCGCCGGGACGCCTGAGGCTCACGTCTGCGAGCGCACGTACCAGAACACGAGCGCGCCGACGACGAGCAGGCCCGCCAGCACGGCGAGCACGATCTTGCCGACGCTGTACGGGCGCCGCCCGATCACCTGGCCGGTGTTCGCGTTGACCATGACCTGCCACTGCTTGCCCGCGTACACGTACGTCGCGATCCACAGCGGCAGCAGCACGAGCTTGAACATCACGTCCGCGTAGGCGGTGCGGATCGAGCCGACGCGCTGCTCGTCGCCCCCGATGTCGCGCTCGACGTCGTCCTTGATCACCGGCGCCATCTTCTGCTTCGCGCGGTCCAGGCCGACCGGGGGCTCGACGTCGTACCGGGCAGCCGCGAACCCCGCGAGGTACTCGGCGCGGAACGGCACCGCGTGCGACAGCGGCCACGGGCCGAGCGTCGCCAGGTCCCGCTCGGCCACCTGCGAGGACGCGGGGCCGAGCACGTCGTCGAAGTCGCGCGCGACGTGCCCCGAGACGTGCGTCCAGGCCACCCGTCGCTCCCGGGTCTCCTCGTCCCCGTTCTTGACGGTCACGTAGTAGGCGTCGCCGCGCTGCCCCGAGTACGCCGACGACGTGCGCGCGTCGAACGTCCAGTGCGGCACGTACGAGCCGTGCAGGGACTCCGTGTCCCCGACCTTCTTCAGCTCGCCCGGCGCGAACCAGCGCGAGCGCACCCAGCGCCGGAACGCCTCGCGCGCCTGCGCCTGCTCGACGCCGAACGGCACGACCGCCTCCGGCTGCACCAGGCCGTCCGTCTCGGCCGCCGCGACGAGGTGGCCGCCGCAGAACCGGCACGCGACGGACAGGTCGGTCCCCTGCGTCGTCGCGCCGCACCCGTCGCACGTGAGGACCCGCGCGTCGAGGATCCCGGCGCGCACCCCGCCCTGTGCGGCGGCCCACGCGTCGAACGAGTGCTCGTCGACGGCGTCGCCCGGCGCGTGCACGATCGCGACCGTCCCGCCGCACGCCACGCACCGCAGGTGCTGCGTCCCCGGCGCGTACGCGAGCTGCGACCCGCACGCCTCGCAGCGCGTGCGGACGAGCTCTCCCTGGGCGTCGCTCACCGTCAGCCCCGCCACCTGTCCGGTCGGGTCTCCGGTCGGGGCGCCGGTCGGAGGCAGCGGCGGCGGTGTCGCGGCGAACAGCGCCGCGAGCGCGGGGACCTCGCCCGCGGCGGTCCACGCGGCCATGCCCTCCTGCCACACGAGCGACGCGCGCGTCACCTCGCCGGACCGGACGCGGCCGGCGAGGTCCGCCGTCGTGCCGGGCCCGGCCTGCGTGCCGCCGACCGCCCAGTACCAGGGCGACTCCACGGCGGGAAGGGGCGGCGGCCCCGCGGGCGGCGCCGGCGTCCCGGAGCTCGGCGCCGTCCGCATCCGCGCGTTCGGGACGTACGCGCTGCAGGTCGTGGACCCGTCGGCGCTAGGGACCCCGGGTTCGGCGGCGACCTATCCTGGCCGGGTGCCGAACCCGCCGACGACCGCGCCCGCGACGCCCACCGTCGCCGTCCTGCTCGCCGCGGGTGCCGGGACGCGGCTCGGGCGCGGGCCCAAGGCGCTGCTCCCCCACCGCGGCGGGACGCTCGTCGAGCACGCGGCCCGGGTGCTGCTCGCGGGCGGGTGCGACGCCGTCGTCGTGGTCCTCGGCGCCGGGGCCGAGGACGTGCGGGCCGCGACCGCGCTCGACGACCCCCGGGTGCGCGTCGTCGACAACCCCGGCTGGGCGACCGGCATGGCGTCGTCGCTGCGGGTCGGCGTCGCCGCGGCGCTCGACCTCGCACCCGCAAGGGTCGTCGTCGCGCACGTGGACCAGCCCGGCGTCGTGCCCGACGACGTCGCGCGCCTCCTCGCGTCCCACCACCCCGGCCGCGTGACGGCGTCGCGCTGGACGACGAGCCCCGCGCGTCGAGCACGACCTGGAGGTCGCCCCGAGGCGGAGAACGACCCTCAGGCCGTGCTCGGCGCCGAACCGACCCCGCGGTGGGCGCACCCGCTCGTCCTCGACGCCGCGCTCGCCGAGCCCGCCGTCGCGAGCGCCCGGGGCGACCACGGCGCCCGCGACTTCCTGCGCGCCCACGCGGACCTCATCGACGTCGTCGACCACCCGGGCGACGGCCGCGACCTCGACACGGAAGCCGACCTCGACCTCCTGGACCCGCGCCCCCGCGCCCGCTGAGTGCTGGGTCTCTGTCGTCGGACAGCCGGGAGGACGACAGATAGCCAGCACTCAGCGGGTGGACGCGGCCTTGATGGCCAGGTAGACCCGGTCTCGGGCCAGCGGGAGGTCGGTGAACCGCACGCCCGTCGCGGCGCGGAGCGCGTTGGCGAGCGCGGGGGCCACCGGGTTGAACGGGCTCTCGCTCATCGACTTCGCTCCCATGGGCCCGACCGTGTCCGACGTGCGCGCGAAGTAGACCTCGCTGCGCGGGGTGTCCGCGAAGGTCGGCAGGTGGTACTGGCGGAAGATGTCGGTCGTGACGCGGCCGGTCTCGTCGACGATCACGTTCTCGTAGAGCGCCGCGCCGAGGGCCTGCGCGATGCCGCCCTCGACCTGGCCGCGGCACTGGCGCGGGTTGACGACCTCGCCCGCGTCGGCGGCCTGGACGGACTGCAGGATGCGGATCTCCCCCGTGCCGTGGTGGACCGCGACGCGGAACCCGTGCACGTTGAACGCGACGGAGCGCGGGGTGCCGCCCCAGCGCCCCTCGGCGACGAGCTCGATCCCGGCGTCGGTGGCGGCGCGCGCGACGTCGGCCAGCGGCAGGACGGTCGTCGCTCGATCGCTTCCCGTGCAGTCGACGCCCCCGGGCACGAGCCGGCAGTCCCCCGGCGCCGCGCCGGCCATCCCGGCGGCGACCTTGAGCACCGCCTCCGCGAGGTCCTGCGCCGCGGCGAGCGACGCCTTGCCCGCGACGACCGTGCCCGTGGACCCGAACGCGCCGGTGTCGTGCTCGAGCAGGTCGGTGTCCGACTGCCGCACGACGACGTCCCCGGCGTCCTGCCCGAGCGCGCTCGCGACGAGCTGGGCGTGGACCGTCGTCGTGCCGTTGCCGAACTCGGCGGTGCCGACCTCGGCCTCCACCACGCCGTCGGCACGCAGCCGCACGCGCGCGTGGGAGTAGTGCCCGCGCGGCGGCACGGTGTCGATCATCGACAGCGCGGTGCCCTCGCCGACGCCCCACTCCGGACCGAGGTCCGGCAGGGCGTCAGCACCCGACCCGGCTCCCGCCCCGTACGCGGCGACGTCGCGGGCGCGCCCGCGCGCGAGCGCGTCGGCGGCGAGGTCGAGGCACTGGTCGAGGCCGTAGCTGCCGTAGAGCACGTCCTCCTCCGGCGTCGGGTGCGTGGAGAGCATGGGGTCGCCGTCGAGCACGACGTTGCGCCGCCGCAGCTCGAGCGGGTCCATCCCGAGCTGCTGCGCGAGCTCGTCGACCGCCGACTCGACGGCGAAGATCATCTGCGACAGCCCGTAGCCCCGGAACGCGCCCGCGGGCACGGTGTTCGTGTAGACGCAGTGCGCGTCGACCTTCTTGTTCTCGCACCGGTACACCGCGAGCGACTCGCCGCACCCGTGGAACATGACGCCGGGGCCGTGGTTGCCGTACGCGCCCGTGTTGGTGAGCACGTCGAGGTGCAGGGCGGTGAGCGTTCCGTCGCGGCGCGCGCCCGCGCGCACCCGGATGCGGAAGGGGTGGCGCGTCGTCGTCCCGACGAACTGCTCCGTGCGGGTGAGCTCGAGCTGGACCGGGCGCCCGAGCCGCAGCGCCGCGAGCGCCGCGACGTCCTCGGTGAGCACCTCCTGCTTGCCGCCGAACCCGCCGCCCACGCGCTCGCAGTGCACGCGCACGTGCTCCGGGTCCAGGTCGAGCACGCGCGCGAGGTGGCGCCGCGCGAGGAACGGCACCTGCGTGGACGACCGCACGACGAGCCGGCCGTCGTCGTCGAGCGACGCGATGGCGCCGTGCGTCTCGAGCGCGGCGTGCTGCACGCGGTGGGTGCGGTACGTGGCCTCGTGCACGACGTCGGCCTCCGCCAGTCCGCGCTCGACGTCGCCGAGCTCGCTGTGCACCTCGGCGACGACGTTCGCCTCGGGCCGCGAGACGCGCGCGTCCGCGGCGTCCAGCTCGGGATGGACGAGCGGCGCGCCGGGCGCCATCGCGTCCTCGGGGTCGACGACGGCGGGCAGCACCTCGTACTCGACGCGCACCTGGCGCACGCCCTCCTCGGCCGCCGCGACCGTGTCCGCGACGACGGCCGCGACGCGCTGCCCGACGTGCCGGACCACGTCGTCGAGGACGCGGGTGTCGTCGGGGTCGTCGGTGAACAGCTCGTGCTGCGCGGTCGAGAACCGCGCCGCGGGCGCGTCCTCGTGGGTGAGCACGGCGTGCACGCCCGGCACCGCGAGCGCCGCGGACGCGTCGATCGCGACGACGCGCGCGTGCGCGTGCGGCGACCGGACGAGCTTGAGGTGGAGCAGCCCCGGGTAGTCGGCGGGGTCGACGTCGAGCGTGTACCGCGCCGTCCCGGTGACGACCCCGCGCCCGGCCGGCGCGGGCACGTCCCGCCCGAACGCCGAGGTAGAGGCGTGGTCACCCGAGGTAGAGGCATGGCCACCGCCCGACGGCGTGCGCTCCCCCGTGCCCGGGGCGGTCCCGGTCGTGTCGCCCCGGCCGAGGACGGCGTCCTCGATCGCGCGGTAGCCGGTGCAGCGGCACAGGTTCCCCTTGAGGTTGCGCGGCAGGTTCGCGCGCTGCGCGTCGTCGAACGTCGCGGCGGTCATGATCATCCCCGCCGTGCAGAACCCGCACTGGAACCCCTGCGCGTCGAGGAACTGCTGCTGCACAGGGTGCAGCGCGTCCTGCGGCCCGTGCGGGTCCTGGTCGCACGCGGCGGTCCCCTCGTCCCCGGCGCCGCTGCCCTGGCACGCCGTCGCGGCGAGGCCCTGGACGGTCGTCACCTCGTGGCCCGCCGCGCGCCGCGCCGGGTAGACGCACGAGTGCACGGGGACGCCGTCGACGTGGACCGTGCACGCCCCGCAGTCACCCCCGTCGCAGCCCTTCTTGACGCCGAGCGCGCCCTGCTCGCGCAGGTAGGTGCGCAGGCACTGGCCCGCGCGCGGCTCGGTCTGCGCCGTGCGGCCGTCGATCGAGACGGGCGGGGTCGGGCGGGGGTCGATCGGGGTCATCGGGGGTCTCCGTCCGTGCCGTCGACGAGGCAGCCGAGAAGCTCGGCGCGGATCTCCTCGCCGAGGCGGTAGGTCATGTCCCGGCGCCACGCGGGCAGTCCGTGGATGTCGTCGTGGTAGAGCTCGACGGGGATCGCGGCGTCGAGCGCGGCAGCGAGCCCGGCCGCCGTCGGGAGCGCGTCCGCGGGGAAGCGGAGCTGCACGGGCCGCCGCGTCGAGGCGGTGACCGTGAGGACGAGCCCGCCTCCCGCGTCGGGCGGGTCGACCCGGCCGATCAGGAGGACGCCCGAGCGCCCGAGGTTCGAGAGGGACAGGCGCCGGAACGCGGTGCGCGCGCGCAGCGCGTGGTCGGGCACGCGGATCGCGCGCAGGAGCTCGCCGGGCGCGAGCGTGTTGGCCAGCTCTCCCGTGACGAGCTCGGCGACCGGCTGCTCCCGGCGGGTGCCGCCCGGTCCCCAGACCTCCGCGACGCCGTCGAGCGCGGCCGTGAGGGAGATCATCGGCCCGGCCGGGAGGGACGTGCAGACGTTGCCGCCGACCGTCGACGTGTTCCAGATCTTGAAGGACGCGACGAAGCTGTCGCAGCACGGGCGCACGAGGTCGAGCGCGGTCCAGCGTCCACGCACGGGGGCGGCCTGCGGGCTCTCCTCGAAGCCCCACAGCTCGGCGACCGTGCAGGTCGCGGCGATCTCGAGGCCGTCGTCGGTGACCGTGAGCGCGGGCCAGCCGGCGCTCGTCACGTCGAGCAGGCGCCGCAGCGTCTGGCTGCCGTAGGAGAACAGGACGGTGCCGCCCGCGAGCCAGGCGTCGCCCTCGCGCCAGTCGCCGGGGTCGACGGTCGGGACGAGGTCGGTGACGGTGCTCAGGTCCATCGGGAGGCCTCCTCGGGGATCGGCGCGGACGTGGTCGCGGGGTCGTGGTCGGACGACGCGGCGGGAGGGTCGGCGTGGATCGGCCCGTCCGTGCCGCTGAGCGGGACGACGGCGGCCCGCCCGTGCCGGGTCGCGACGAGCTCCGCGGTGATCGAGACGGCGACCTCCTCGGGCGTCACCGCCCCGAGGTCCAGGCCGATGGGTGAGCGCAGGCGCGCGAGCGCCGCCTCGGTGACGCCCTCCGCGCGCAGGGCCGCGACACGCTGGGCGTGCGAGCGGCGCGACCCCATCGCGCCGACGTACGCGAGCGGCAGGTCGAGCGCGAGGTGCAGGAGCGGCACGTCGAACTTCGCGTCGTGCGTGAGGACCGCGACGGCGGTCCGCGGGTCGACGCGACCGGCGGCAGCCTCGGTGGCGAGGTACCGGTCCGGCCACTCGACGACGACCTCCGCCTCGGGGAACCGGCGCGCGTCGGCGAACACCTCGCGCGCGTCGACCAGGGTCACGCGGTAGCCGAGCAGGCGCACGTGACGCACGAGCGCGCCGGCGAAGTCGTTCGCCCCGCACACGAGGAACCGCGGCGCGGGCAGCCGGGTCTCGACGAGCAGCGTGACGGGCTCGGTCTCGTCGCACGCGCCGCCGTCGTGCGTCGATGCGCCGGTCTGCGGGTCGAGCGTGGTGCCGGGCGCCGTGCCGGGTGTGCCGGGCGCCGGGACCCGCGGCGCTCCGTGCGCCGCGTGGACCGCCGCCGTGCCGCCCGCACGCAGCACGGCGACCACCTGGGCCGCCGCGGCGTCGAGAGCGGCCGGTCCGACCAGGTCGCGCAGCGCCCGGGCGACGCTCCGCTCGTCCGCGGCCGCGGGGTCGTCGACGAGGACCGCGGTGCGCCGCGCCCCGTCGATCCGGCGCACGAGCGCCACGGACCCGAGCCCGGTGGCCGCCGCCGCGCCGTCGGACGGCCCCGCCCCCGGACCCGGTGGGGCGTCCGAGCCCGCGCGCGCTCCGCCGTCGGGCCGTGCCGTCGTCGCGGCGAGCGCCCGTGCCGCCTCGTCGCCCGGGAAGACCGGCTGCACGTGCACGTCGAGCGTGCCGCCGCAGCTCAGCCCGACGGCGAACGCGTCGTCGTCGCTGTAGCCGAACGTCTCGCGGTGGCACCTTCCGGCGGCGATGGCGTCGAGCGCGGCGGCGTGCACCGCGCCCTCGACGCACCCGCCGGACAGGCTGCCGAGGACGGCGCCGTCGGCGCGCACGGCCATCGCCGTGCCGACCGGTCGCGGCACGGAGCCGGACGCCGCGACCACCGTCGCGACGGCGAACGGGGGCTGCCCCGGGCCGAGCCAGGGGGCGAGCCGGTCGACGATCTGGAGCATCGTGGGCCTCGCTTCCGCCAGGGTGCCGGCGAACCGGCGTCCTTCCAGTGAACCCTTGCGGTGAGTCCCCTGCGTGCCCGGGAACGCGTCGGCTGTGACGCTCCGGAGACGCAGGGCTTGAATCCGCCCTTGGACTGCTCTCCTCCGAGAAGAGAGGTGTTCCGCTGAATGGAATTCAACTTCCATCCGATGGACTCGAGGCTAGCACGCGGCCCCGCGTGGGTCACGAGTCCCCGGCCGGGAACGTACGATCGGCCCATGACCGCGGTCTCGCTCGGGATGCCCAGGCTGCGCTCGACCGCGCCCGCCGGCGGCTCACCGGACCTCGACCCGAGCCGTCCCGCGACCGAGGCGCTCGTCGACCGCTACGGCCGCGTCGCGCGCGACCTGCGGATCTCGATCACCGAGAAGTGCTCGCTGCGCTGCACCTACTGCATGCCCGCCGAGGGCCTCCCCGCCATCCCGCGGGAGGACCTCCTCACGCCGGCCGAGATCGGCCGGGTCGTGCGCGTCGCCGTCGGGCGGCTCGGCATCACCGACGTCCGGTTCACGGGCGGGGAGCCGCTCATGCGCCGCGACCTCGCGGACATCCTGCGCGCCGCGCGCGCAGCCGCGCCCGACGTGTCGCTCTCGCTGACGACCAACGCGATCGGGCTCGACAAGCGCGTCCACGAGCTCGTCGCCGCGGGCCTCGACCGCGTGAACATCTCGCTCGACTCCGTCGACCGGGCCGACTTCGCGCGCCTCACGCGCCGCGACCGGCTGCCCGACGTGCTCGCCGGGATCCGGGCCGCGCTCGCCGCCGGGCTCGCGCCGGTCAAGCTCAACGCGGTCCTCATGCCCGAGACGCTGACGGGCGCCGCGGACCTCCTGGCGTTCGCCGTCGACCACGGCTGCCACCTGCGGTTCATCGAGCAGATGCCGCTGGACGCCGACGGGCACTGGACGCGGGACGACCTCGTCTCCGCGACGGACCTCCTCGCCGCGCTCGGGAGCCGCTTCGACCTGCTCGCCGTCGGCCGCGACGACCCGTCCGCGCCCGCCGAGGAGTGGCTCGTCGACGGCGGTCCCCAGACCGTCGGCATCATCGCGTCCGTCACGCGCTCGTTCTGCGGCGCGTGCGACCGCACCCGGCTCACCGCCGAGGGCACCGTCCGGTCGTGCCTGTTCGGCGACGACGAGACCGACCTGCGCGCGATCCTCCGCTCCGCGGACCTCACCGAGGACGAGCGCGACGACGCCCTCGCCCGCGCGTGGCAGGGCGCCATGTGGCGCAAGCCGCTCGCCCACGGCAGCGACACCCGGACGCTCGCCGCCGACGCGTTCGCGCCGACGTCGCGCAGCATGGGCGCGATCGGCGGCTGAACGACGCTGCGCACGGTGGCGCAGATCATAGGGTGAAGCCGGTCACCCTGCCGCGTCTGCCCAGGTCACAGCGGACGGACCTTCCTACCATGGATGCCGTGACGACGATCTCCCCTGCACCCATCAACCGCCCCGCGACCTCCTCCTCCGACGCGCCCACGGCGACGCCGGACAACGGCACCTCCGCGCTGCCGATCTACCGCACCGACGACCGGTCCGGGAGCTGGAAGGCCGGGACCAAGAGCGTCCTGGGCGCGACGATCGGCGCCGTCGTCGGGACCGTCGTGCTGAGCTGGTTCGGCCTCGTCCTCGGCACCGCCGTCGGGCTGGGCATCGGCATGCTGCTCGACAACCGCCCCACCACGCGCTGACCCGTCCCGTCCCACCCACGGTCCGCGCGGCGAGCGCGAGACCGGGAGCGTGCCGCCTGACATCGTCGTCGCACGGCGGATCCGCAGCCAGACGCACGAGAGGCGAGAAGTGGTCCCTCCCCGGCCCGAGCCGGGGGCCACTTCTCGCCTCTCGTCGTTCGTCGGCCCGGTCGGCGGCGCGGCCGGAGCGCGGTCCGCTACAGCCCGACCCACTCCGAGACGCCGTCGTCGAAGTGCTGCCGCTTCCAGATCGGCACCTCCGCCTTGATGCGCTCGACGAGCAGCGAGCAGGCCTCGAACGCCTCCCGGCGGTGACCCGCGGCCGCCGACGCGACGAGCGCCACGTCGCCGATCCCGAGGGTCCCGTACCGGTGGACGGCGGCGACGCGCAGCCCGGTCTCGGCCGCCACACCGGCCACGCACCGCCGGATCACCGCGGTGGCGTCGGGGTGCGCCTCGTAGTCGAGCCGGCTCACGCCGCGGCCGCCGTCGACGTCGCGCACGACCCCGCGGAACGTCACGACGGCGCCGCACTCCGGGCTCGCGACCGCGTCCTCGACGGCGCGCGACACGGCGTCGTCGAGCACGTCCGTCGTCACGCGGCTCACGTCCTCGGACGCACCACCCTGGCCAGCGCCTCGGGACTCGCCCTGCGTCTCGCTCACAGCTCTCGTACCTCCACCTCGGTCCCGGCGTCCCACTCTGTCACGTCCGCCGGGACGTCCACGAGCACGTCCGCCCGCGCCATCGACGCGACGAGGTGCGACCCCGCTCCCCCGACGACGCGGACCGTGCCGTCGGGGCCGGTCGCGCCGCGCAGCAGCTGACGCTTCCCGGCGGGCGAGGTCAAGGCCTCGGCAAGGACGGCCGTGCGCACCCGGTCGACGGCGGGCAGACCCGACGCCCGCTCGAGCGGCTCGCGCAGGAACATCGCGAACGACACCTGGGCGCTCACCGGGTTGCCGGGGAACGTGAGCACGGGCGTCCCGTGCACGGCGCCGAACCCCTGCGGCCCGCCGGGCTGCATCGCGACCGACCGGAACGTGACGCCCGACGACGCACCGCCACCGAGCACGTCCTTGACCACCTCGTACGCGCCCTGCGACACGCCGCCCGACGTGACGACGAGTTCTGCGACCGCGGCCGCCTCGGCAAGCACGGCGGCGAACCGCGCGGCGTCGTCACCGCAGCGTGCCGTGCGCACGACCTCCCCGCCCGCGCGCCGCACGGCGGCGCCGAGCGCGTCGGCGTTGGCGTCGAAGACCTGCCCGGGCCCCGGCGTCTCCCCGGGACCGACGAGCTCCGACCCGGTCGACAGGACGGCGACGCGCGGCCGGGCGACCACCCGCACGCTCCCCACCCCGCACGCCGCCGCGGCGGCCAGGTGGTGCGGCGCGAGGTCCGTCCCGTCCCGCAGGAGCACGTCCCCAGGCCGGACGTCGGAGCCCGCCTCCCGGACGAAGTCCCCCGCCGACCGCGGCACGCGGACCTCGACGGCGTGGCTCGCACCGGGACCGGCAGGGTCGTCGCCCGCCGGACCTGCGGCGTCGGGTCGCGGCGTGCCGGAGAACGTCCCTGCGACGGTGTCCTCGACGGGGACGACGGCGTCCGCGCCGTCGGGCACGGGTGCGCCCGTCATGATGCGGGCCGCGGTGCCCGGGGCGAGCCGCGGCGGGACGCCCGGGGCGGCGGGGATCTCGGCCGCGACGCCGAGCCGGACGGGCGCGTCCGCGCTCGCCCCGGCGACGTCCGCGGCCAGCACGGCGTAGCCGTCCATCTGGGAGTTGCGGAACAGCGGGACGGCGACGGGCGCGACGAGGTCGCCAGCGAGGACCCGGCCGAGCGCGTCGGCGAGGACGACGTCCTCGGTGCGCGTGCGCCGTCGGGCCGCCTCGACGAGGGGGGCGAGGAGCGCCGCGACGTCCGCGCGGTGCTGGTCGACGCTCACGCGTGCAGTCCCGGCCATGCCTGCCCTCCCACGTTCCGTGCACGCCGACGGGCCACCCGGAGGAGCGGGCGACCCGTCGGCCGTGCGGTCGATGTCGAGGCTCAGCCTCCCACGACCGCGGTCAGGGGACCGCGCACGAAGTACACGACGAACCCGGCCGCCACCACCCACAGCAGGGGGTGGACGTCGCGCGCCCTGCCGCACGCGAACCGCAGCAGGACCCACGTGACGAACCCGATCCCGATGCCGTTGGCGATCGAGTACGTGAGCGGCATGGTCACGATCGTCAGGAAGACCGGGAGGGTGACCGTGAAGTCGGTCAGGTCGATCTCCTTGATCTGGCCCATCATCATCGCGCCCACGACCACGAGCACCGCGCTCGCGACCTCGATCGGCACGACCGCCGTGAGCGGCGTGAGGAACATCGCGACCAGGAACAGCCCGCCGGTGACGACCGACGCGAGGCCCGTCCGCGCGCCCTCGCCCACGCCCGCGGCCGAGTCGACGAACACCGTGTTCGACGACGAGGACGTCGCGCCGCCCACGACCGCGCCCACGCCCTCGACGACGAGCGCCGACTTGATGCGCGGGAAGTTGCCGTCCGCGTCGGCGAGGCCGCCCTGCTTGGCGAGGCCCGTCATCGTGCCCATCGCGTCGAAGAAGTTCGTGAAGAACAGCGTGAACACGAGCATCGTCGCCGCGAGCGCCCCGATCCGGTCGAACGCGCCGAACGAGAGCTGCCCGAACAGGCTGAGGTCCGGCACGGAGACGAGGGAGCTCGGCAGCGTCGGCACGGTGAGGTGCCAGCCGCCGGGGTTGTCGTCGGACGCCGGACCGAGCTGCAGCACCGACTCGGCCACGATCGCGACGACGGTCGTCGCGACGAGCCCGATGAGCAGGCCGCCCTTGACCTTGCGCGCCACGAGGATCCCCATGGTGAGCAGCCCGACGACGAACACGAGGGTCGGGACCGAGGTGATCGACCCGCCGTCGCCGAGCTGGACCGGCGGACCTCCCGGGGTGCGCGTGACGAACCCCGCGTCGACGAACCCGATGAACGCGATGAACAGGCCGATGCCGACCGTGATCGCCGCCTTGAGCTGGCGCGGGACGGCGTTGAAGATCGCCGACCGCGCGCCCGTCACGGCGAGCAGCACGATGAGCAGGCCGTTGACGAGCACGAGCCCCATCGCCTCGGGCCACGTCACGTCGCCGATCACGGCGACCGCGAGGAACGAGTTGATGCCCAGCCCGGCCGCGAGCGCGAACGGGAGGTTCGCCACGAGGCCGAACAGGATGGTCAGCCCGCCGGCGGCGAGGCCGGTCATCGCGCCGACCTGCGCCGTCTGGAGCCACCCGCCCGCGACGTCGACGGGAGCGTTCTCGGCGCTCGTCCCGCCGAGGATGAGGGGGTTGAGGATGACGATGTACGCCATCGCGAAGAAGGTCACCAGACCGCCGCGGAGCTCGCGCCCCGTGGTCGAGCCGCGCTCGGTGATCTTGAAGAAGCGGTCCAGCCGGCCGGTGGCCGGGCCGGTGCCGCGTGCGTCGTCGTTCTCGGCGGTCTCCCGCCGCATGCCGAGGAGGGTCACGTCCTTGTGTCCTCTCGGTGCGAGATCGCGGTGCCGATCGGCCGCGCGGCCGCTCAGTACTCGATCCGGGACTCGAGGACGCGCCACGCGTCGAACGGCGCGGTGGCGGTGGCCGTGCGCTCGTGCACGACCTGCATGCTCCGGTCGGCCGGGTCCGCGGCGAAGAAGTCGTAGAACTCCGCGTCGTCGAACCCGGCGCTCGCGGCGTCGTGGCGGTCGGCGGCGAAGTACACGGTCTGCACGCGCGCCCAGAGGGCGGACGCGAGGCACATGGGGCAGGGCTCGCAGCTCGAGTAGAGGGTCGCGCCCGTGAGGTCGAACGTGCCGAGCGCGGCGCAGGCGCGCCGGATCGCGGTGACCTCGGCGTGCGCGGTGGGGTCGTTGTCCTGCGTGACCCGGTTGTTGCCCTCGAACACCTGCCCGTCGGCGGTGACGACGACGGCGCCGAAGGGTCCTCCGGCGTTCGCGACGCTGTCGACCGCGAGGGCGACGGCTCGGTCCAGGTGTGCTGCGTCCACGACAAGAGTGTCCATGGTGAGTCTCCACGGTTCGGGCAGCGACGCCGGGTGCTCCGCCTCCGGCTGTCCGGCTCGTCGGTGAGCCGGGAGGAGGCGGCCGGCGGGCCGCTGCAGGCGAGTTGTCACTTCCGCCTGGTAGGTAGCTGCCGGTGTCGGATCGATCGCGTCGACCACCGAGCGTCCGCTCGGCCCGGGCCCGCCGTTGGCACGCACGACGCTAGCAGCGCGTGACAGGGGCCACAAGGGTTTCGGAAGAACTTTTCCATACTGTGGACAGAGTGGTGGAGATCTCGCCGTCGCCGGGCCGTTGCGGAAGGAACTCCCGCCCGCGAGAGTTGTCCCAGCGCAGGTCCGACGCAGCGTCGGTCCGCAGGTCCCACCCGAAGGTCCGACGCCGGGGGCGTCGCCCCGCTCCCGACCACCCGGAGGCCCCGTGACCGAGCCCGCCCCGCCGTCGTCGTTCCCGGTCGTCCACGTCCCCGCGCGCCCCGGCCCCCCGCTGCGCTTCCAGCTCCGCCCCGTCGCAACCTCCCTGCGCTCGTTCCTCGCCACCGAGGCCGGCGGCGCGGTGCTGCTGCTCGCCGCGACCGTCGTCGCGCTCGTCTGGGCGAACTCCGCCTGGTCGGGGGCCTACGACGCGGTGTGGGCCGCGACCGCGGGCTGGCACGTCGGGCCGTGGTCGTTCGAGATGGACCTGCACCACTGGGTCAACGACGCCGCGATGGCCGTGTTCTTCCTCGTCATCGGGCTCGAGATCAACCGCGAGGTGACCAGCGGCGAGCTGCGCAACCGCCGGACCGTCGCGGTGCCCGCGCTCGGCGCGCTCGGCGGCCTCGCCGTGCCCGCGCTCATCTACGTCGCCTTCAACGCCGGGTCGCCCGCGCAGCACGGGTGGGGCATCGTCATGTCGACCGACACGGCGTTCCTCGTCGGGATCCTCGCACTGTTCGGTCCACGCTGCCCCGACCAGCTCAGGCTCTTCCTTCTCACGCTCGCCGTCGTGGACGACATCGGGGCCATCACCGTCATGGCGCTCTTCTACACCGACGACCTCTGGCTCCCCGGGCTCCTCGTCGCCGCCGTGCTCGTCGTCGTCATCGTCGGACTGCGGTGGCTCGGCGTGTGGCGTCTGGCGCCGTACGTCCTCGTCGGGATCGCGCTGTGGGGCGCGGTCTACGCGTCCGGCGTCCACGCGACGCTCGCGGGTGTGCTCGTGGGCCTGCTCGTCCCGTCGCGCTCGTCGCGTCCCGTCGACGTCGCGGTCGTGCCCAAGTACGCCAAACGTCTCGCCCAGGAGACGACGGCGGAGCGCGAGCACCTCACCGAGCTCGCCGCGCGCGCGGCGGTGCCCATGAGCGAACGCCTCCAGCGCGTCCTGCACCCGTGGAGCGCCTACGTCGTCGTGCCCGTGTTCGGCCTCGCCAACGCGGGCGTGCAGCTCGACGCCGAGTCGCTGCGGACCGCGGCGACGTCGCCCGTGACGATCGGCGTCGCCGTCGCGCTCGTCGTGGGCAACGCCGTCGGCATCTTCGGTGCCGCGACGCTCGCCCTGCGCCTCGGGCTCGGCGACCTCCCCGGCAGGGTGCGCTACTCCCACCTGCTCGGCGGGGCGATCCTCGCCGGTATCGGCTTCACCATCTCGCTCTTCATCGCCGAGCTCGCCTTCGACGACGAGGTGCTCATCGAGCAGGCCAAGATCGGTATCCTCGCCGGCTCGCTCGTCGCCGCCGTCCTCGGCTCCCTCGCCCTCCGGTTCGTCGGCGAACGCTGGCCCCTGTGCTCCCCCGGCGCCGACGGCCCCCCGCCCGAGCTCCCACCCCTCCCCTGGCGCCCACCCGCGACCGCCTGAGCACCCAGCCCCCGTCGAGCCAGAACCCTGGTCCACCGACGTCGTAGGTACTACCTCGGCGGGGCCGTGGCCTCGATCGCAGCGCGGAGGCCGTCCGCGGTGACGCGGCCGCGGTAGCGGACGCCGTTGACGAACAAGGTCGGGGTGCCTTGGACTCCCAGGGTGAGGGCGTCGGCGTAGTCGCGCTGCACGGGCGCGGCATGCTGCTGCGCGGCGTCCCCCACGACCGAGGCGCCGTCGAGGCCGAGCTCCTCGGCCCTGTCGGCGAGGCCGGCCTCGCCGAGCTGGTCCTGGTGCTCGAACAGCGCGGCCTGCATCTCCCAGAACCGCCCCTGCGCCGCGGCGGCCTCGACCGCGAGCGCCGCGGAGAGCGCGTGGGGGTGGATCTCGAAGAGCGGGAAGTGCCGGAACACGAGGCGCACCTGACCGCCGGACGACTCGACGACCTGCCGCAGCACGGGCGCGGCGGCGGCGCAGTACGGGCACTCGAGGTCGCCGAACTCGACGATCGTGACCGGCGCGTCCGGGTTGCCGAGCACGTGCGCGTCGGCGGGGACGAGCTGCTCGGCCGGGACGGGTGCTGCGGTCTGCTCGCTCACGCCGCCCAGCATGGCACGGGGCGGGCGCGTCGCACCTGGCGAGCGGGCGACGTCGTCCCCGCACCCGGGCACCGCGGCGGCGCGTCCACGTCCGGACCGTCGCGGATCACCGATCGCCCGTCGCCGGCCGCCGGGCGCCGGTCGCCGATCGCGTCCGCTCGTTCCCTCACGCGAGGACGAGCGGCCGGTCCTCCCGGGTGCCGCCGGGGATCGGCTCGACCAGGCGGTCCAGGCCGGGACCGGCGCTCTCGCGCCACCACGTGACGTTGCGGGCGTGACGCGCGTACTCGGAGGACGGGTCGGCCGTGAGGTACGCCGCGGTCTGGGCGAGGTACACGGCGTCGACGGTGTCCGGCGGGGTCGGGACGCCCGCGAGGACGCGCCGGTCGCCGCGGAAGCGCGGGCGCGGGTGCAGGCGCTTGAGGAGGTTGAGGGCACCGAACAGCAGGCCGGGTCGGAACCGGCACACGAACTCGTCCTCGTGGTGGAGCTGGGCGAACAGCCGGTCCTCGTCGAAGGTGAGCCCGCGCGCGATCGCCTCGCCGACCATCCACAGGAGCGCGGTGTCGGAGAGCGCGCGGGCCCGGGCTCCGCCGCCGACGTCGCTGTGCCCGCCGGGGAACCACACCTGCTTGACCCGGGCCGCCATGGCGACGGGGACGTCCCAGAGGCAGGGCTCGAACGTGATGCGGCGGTCGTCGATCGCGAGGGCCTGCCGGGCGCACTCGACGTCGGTCGACAGGCGCAGGTCGTGGAACCGGCTGCGGCGGCGCGACAGCCCGGGGACCCCGAGCGCGCCGACGGTGTCGAACACCCCGAGGAACGCGACCGGGACGTGGTCGTGGCAGTGCTCGGCGCGGAACGCGGCGGCCCGCTCCGACCGCTGGGCGGCGTCGCGCACGCGGTAGATCCGCTCGGCGTCGCACAGGTGGTCGCGCGCCAGGGAGTCCTGGGTGAGCAGGCCGACGGTCGCGACCATGCCGACGATGCTGCGGGCCGTGTACGCACCGCGGCTGAAGCCGAACACGTAGATCTCGTCGCCGGGCTCGTAGTTGAGCGCGAGGTGGCGGTAGCCGGCGACGACGTTGCGCGTCAGACCGTACCCGAACGCCCCGCCGAGCAGGCGGTCGACCAGGTAGCCCTGCGCCCCGACGCCCTCGACGGAGAACACCATCTGCTGCACGCCGTCCGGTCCGATGCCGGTGCGGACCGAGCGCGCGATCTTCTCGATGTTCGACACGCTCGCGTTCACCGGCGAGTTCCACGTGCCGTCGCAGCACAGCACCAGCCGCTTCATGGCCCCTCCCCACCTCGCCCCGGCACCGTCACCGGGGTCACCATCTGGGGAGGGTCCGGCGGGGATCGTGATACTTCGGTGAGCGTGTCCACGCTCACCCGGCGAACGGTCCGGGGGCACCCGCGGGGTGGCGTAGGTTCTGGCGGTGTGACCGTCACGAGCACCCCACCCTCCACCGGCCCCTCGGGCTACCCGACCGGGCGGGAGCGGCGGCACGCCCGGGGGACGCGCCGGCACCGCGGCGTGTGGGTCGCGGTCGTCGTGACGCTGACGCTCCTCCTCGGCGCCGCCGGGGGTGGCCTGGTCTGGTACCGGGGGTCGACCTACGACGACCTGGCCGCGCAGACCACCACGGCGCAGGCCCTGCTCACGACCTCCGACGGGAAGGTCGCCGACCCCGCCGTCCGGGACGACCTCGCGGTCGAGGTCGACGACGCGCGCGCCCTGCTCGGGGCGTCGTTCGTCGACCGGATGACGACCGGCACGACGGGCGCGACCGTCTCGCTGGAGGAGGCGTCACAAGCCGTGCACGCCTCGATGCTGGAGCACGCGCGGGCCGCGGTCGACGCGGCCCGCGCGAGCCTCGCTCCCGTCCAGGAGCAGGGCGAGAAGATCTACGCCGCGACAGAGGGCCTGGGCGCCGACGAGGCGGTGCGCGCCCGGCTGCGGGAGGCGCTCGACGCGGCCGCGGCGACGTCGGTGACGGCCGGGACCGGTGCGGCCGCCGACGACCTCGCCGCGCTGGAGCAGGCCGTGCTCGACCTGGAGGCGGACCTGGCGTCCGTCGCCACGTCCACGGAGGAGACGTCGACCGCGCAGGACGCCGTCTCCTGCCCCGCGCCGGACCAGGTGTGGGACCCGGACGGCGGTCGCGTGCCCGACTCCGCCCTGGCCGCGATCCCGTGGTCGCCGTCGGACCGCGTGCGTGCCGACGTGCTCGACGGCCTCGTCGCGCTCGACGCGGCCTACGTCGAGCGGTTCGGCGTGCACCTGACGATCAACTCCTCCTACCGCACCTACGAGGAGCAGGCCGGGCTCTACGACCCGTCGTCGCCGATCGCCGCCCCGCCCGGCTGCTCGAACCACGGCCTGGGGTTCGCCGTCGACCTGGGTGGCGGCGTGCAGGCGTTCGGCACCCCCCAGTACGAGTGGCTCAAGCAGAACGCCGAGGCCTTCGGCTGGACGCACCCCGACTTCGCCGAGCCGGACGGGCGCGTGCCCGAGCCGTGGCACTGGGAGTCGGTCCTCGCCCGCGCGGACGCCTGAGCGGTCGCCCGACCCGGCGCCCGCGTCGGTCCGCGCCCCGCGCGACGGCGTCACCCCGCGCGCGTCGACGTCGACCCGGGTGACGTGCCCCGGCGTCGGGCCGTCGCGCAGCCACGCCACGAGGCGGTCGACGGCGTCAGGCGGCCCGGTGGCGACGACCTCCACCGTGCCGTCGGGACGGTTCGTCGCGGCCCCGTCGAGGCCCAGCACGGTGAGCCGTTCGCGCGTCGCCCAGCGGAACCCGACGCCCTGCACGCGCCCGTGCACGACGGCGCGCACGACGACGGGCGCGTCGGGCGACCCCGTCACAGGTGCACGTGCGCAGGGACGCCCGTCGACGACTCGATGTCGGACTCGGCGTCGTCCAGCAGCCGGTCCGCGAGCCGCCGCAGCGCGCGCCCGACCGCGATCTCGTCGCCGATGAGGGGGACGTCCAGGTCGTGCGGGTCGCGGCGTGCGCGCCCGACCGTCCGGACGTGGCCGGGCGCCTCCGCGACCAGGACGGCCTCCGCCGTCGTACGACCCTCCGACTCGACGACGCTCACCTGCACGCGCCACACCTTGGTCGAGCCGGTCCCGCCCCCGGCCTCCGCGCCGGGGACGTGCTCGACGTAGCTGTCGGACCCCGGGTAGACGAGCGTGCGCTCGCCCGTGTCGGTCCACTCGACGAGGTACGGGGGCGACCCGTCCTCGTGCCGCAGCTCGACCACCACCCCGTCGCGCACCGCTCCGCCGACGACCCCCGAGGCGGTCACGATCCTGTCCCCGACCGATGCCCTCATGGCTCCTCCTCGTGCCGCACCGCTCTTCCATCATGCGACCGGCACGGGCGCCCTGCACCCCCGGGCGGGCCGGTCACGCGCCGAGCTGGAGCCGGAGCGCGTCGGGGTCGTGCGCCGGGAGGCGGCACACGAAGTCGGCGCACAGGTACGCGCCCGGTCCGCGGCCGGCGAGGAGCCCGACGCCGTCGACCGCGAGCGCCGCGGCGTCGCCGGGCGTCGCGCCGAGGAGCAGCGCGCCCGGGTGGTACCAGTCCCGCGCGACCTGCCGGAACGACTCGCGCAGGCCCGGGTCGGCGACGAGCACGAGCTGGTGGGGCGGCTCGGCCAGCCCGACGGCGACGCGCAGCACCCCGGCAGCGCCGAGCGGGTGGTCGCTCGCCGTCGGGGACGCGGCGACGTGCGCGCGGGCGGCGTCCCGGAAGCGCGGCTCGCCGGTCGCGAGGTGGGCGAGCAGCGCGGCCCGCGCGGCGGCCGTCGTGCCGGACGGCACGGCGCCCTCCGACGCGTCCGCGGCGGCGCCCGCCGCGAGCCCGAGGTCGGTGAGCACGGGGTCGGTGCCCTGCGGGGCCCGCAGCTCGCCGTCCGCGCCGAGGGTCGCGTCGACGAGGCGCACGCCCTCGCGCACGTACCGGGCCTCCCCCGTCAGGCCGCCGAGGACGAGGAGCGCGGTCGCGAGCGCGCCGTGGTCCTCGAGCGTCGCGACGGCGCCCGACGCGACGCCACCCTCCGAGGCCCGCACGAGCGTCCCGTCGGACCGCACGTGCGTCGCGAGGAGCCGGTCGGCGGCGGCGCGCGCCGCGTCGGTGAGGTCGGGCAGGTCGAGGTGGTGGCCGGCGCGCGCGAGCGCCTCGATCGCGAGACCGTTCCAGCCGGTGAGCACCTTGGTGTCGAGCCGGGGCGGCTCGTGGCGCGCGCGCTCGGCGGGCGGCAGCAGGTAGTAGCCGCCCTCGACGCGCTCGCCGTCGACGACGGACTCGGAGTCCTGCGCGCTCGCGAACGCGCCGTCGGCCAGGCGCAGCACGCGCAGCAGGAAGCGCCCGACGTCGGCCGCGACCCGCGCGGCGCCCTCGCCCGGGTCGGGCGTCCCGGGAGCGGACGCGGGCGTGCGGAGCGGGCCGTCGACCGGCCCGGTGCGCCGCAGGACGGCGAGGGTCGTCGCGGCCGAGAGGAGCTGCGCGTTGTCGTAGAGCATCCGCTCGTAGTGCGGCTCCGACCAGTCGGGCCGGGTCGCGTACCGGAAGAACCCGCCGTCGACGTCGCGCAGCGGGCTCGCGGCCATCGCGTCGACCGTGCGCCCGGCCAGGACGAGCGCGCGCCGGGCGACCTCGGGGTCCGCGACCGACGACGCCGCCACGTCGAGGAGGAGCTCGAGCGTCGGCGCGACGGGGAACTTCGGCGCGCCGCCGAACCCGCCGTGCACGCGGTCCTCCGCGGCCTCCAGCCGGTCGACGACCGTCCGCGCGTGGTCGGCGAGCCGCCCGACCGGACCGTCGTCGGCCCCGGAGGGTGCGCCGGGCTCCCCCGGGGCGGCGACCGTCGTCGCCGCGGCGCGCGGGACGCCCGTCCGCCGCCCCGCGGCCGCGTCCCGGAGCGCCGCGCGGACCGTCTCCCCCGTCTCGACGGCCTGGTCGCGCCGCAGCTCCCAGGCCTGCGCGACGGCGTCGAGCACGTCCCGGAACGCGGGCCGCCCCGCCACGGGGACCGGCGGCCAGTAGGTGCCCGCGTAGAACGGGGCGCCGTCCGGCGTCGTGAACACGGTGAGCGGCCAGCCCAGGTCGGGCGTGAACGCGCTCGCGGCGGCGAGGAGGCTCGCGTCGACGTCGGGGTGCTCCTCGCGGTCGACCTTCACCGCGACGAAGCCGCGCCCGAGCAGCGCGCCGATCGCGGGGTCGGAGAAGCTCTCGCGCGCCATGACGTGGCACCAGTGGCACGTCGCGTACCCGACCGACACCATCACGGGCACGTCGCGGCGGCGGGCCTCGTCGAACGCCTCGGCGCCCCACGGGTACCAGTCGACGGGGTTGTCGGCGTGCTGACGCAGGTACGGGCTCACGGCGTCGGCGAGGCGGTTGACCATGCGTCCCAGCCTGCCAGGTGGCGGCGCGGCGGCGAGCGGAGTCCAGAACGGGTTTGTCTGCTACGTCCAGGACGTGCGCGCTTGTAACGTTGCGCCCATGCCCGGCCCCGAGCAGTCCGTCCTCGCGGCGGCGACCGACGACGACACCCACCCGAGCCCGCCGTCGCCCGCGCCGCTGCCCCGTCGACCCGTCCGTCAGGTGCCGGCGAGCGGCGACCGCCGGGGCCCGTTCACCCTCGGCGAGGTGCTCGGGCACGGCGGGTTCGCGCACGTCTACCGCGCCACGGACGCGGACGGCGCGGAGGTGGCCGTGAAGGTGCTCACGGGCCTGCAGGAGGGCTCGCGCGAGCGCTTCACGCAGGAGGCGCGGCTGCTGGAGGCCGTCGGCGGACGCGGCTTCCCCGCGTTCGTGCGCTCGGGCCTGGACGACGACCAGCCGTGGTTCGCCATGGAGCTCGTGCCCGGCAGCACGCTGCGCGAGCAGGTCCGCGCGTCGGGCCCGCTGGACGGACGGCAGGCGCTGCGGCTGGCCTCGCAGGTCGCCGAGGCGCTGCTCGTGCTGCAGGAGCAGCACTGCGTGCACCGCGACCTGAAGCCCGCCAACATCATGGTCGACGGCGACCGCGCCGTCCTCATCGACCTCGGCATCGCCAAGCTGTTCGACACCGCGACGTCCACCCAGCCCGTCGGGACGCTCGCGTACATGGCGCCGGAGCTGTTCGCCCGCCGCGTGCACCCCCGCTCGGACGTGTACGCGCTGGGCCTGCTGCTGATCTTCGCGAGCACCGGCGTCGTGCCGGCGGACCTGAACTTCCTCGGCCGCGACCTCGAGGCCGAGGACCTCGTGCGCGAGGTGCCGGACGACCTCGTCGGGGTCCCGGCCGGGATGGAGCTCGCCCCGTCCCCGGCCGAGCTGCCGGAGATCGACCCGCACCTGCAGGACCTGATCCTGTCGATGACGCGGTACCAGCCGAACCACCGCCCCGCGCTCGAGAGCGTCGCCGAGGTGCTCCGCGCCCGGCTCGCCGGGGAGGCCGCCGACGACACCCTGCTCCTCACGCAGCGCATCGTGGCGGACGGCGCCACCGCGGCCGAGCGGGCGCTCGGCCCCGTCGCGGGGCTGTCCGCCGCGACCGGTGCGCCCGTCCGGCCCGAGCCGCCCGCTCAGGACGCGCCCACCGGGACCGAGGCCGGCGCGGGCCGGGCCCGGGAGCCGTGGCACGCCCTCGTGTACGACGCCACGCTCATGAGCGTGCTCGCCGAGGTGCACGGCGACGGGTTCGACGGCGCCGCGTCCGAGGTCATCGCCGACCACGTGGCGAGCATCGGCGCGCACGTCGCCGACGGCCGGACCCCCGCCGAGCTCAAGGACTGGCTCTGGCAGGCGATGCAGTGGCAGGCCGCCACCCCTCCTGCCGGGCACCCGGACACCCTGCGCGGGTGGCGGGCGTACCGTCGCCCGCCGCACGTGACGCCGGCCGGGCCCGAGCCCGCGGCCGGGGTCGCCCGGCTGCGCACCGACGAGCCCGACGTCGTCCCGCCGCGCGGCGCCGCGGGCGGGCGCGCCTGGCCGGTGCCCGTACGGCGGGTGTCCACGCTGGGCCGACCGCCGTCGGGGTCGGCCCCCGCGGAGCCTGCGCCCGCGGCCGTCGCGGGGACCCGGGTGATGGACTCCCCCGACCTCGTCGCCACGCAGGTCGGGCGACCGGTCCCGCCGTCGGTCCCGCCGCGCCGGAGCCCCGTCCAGCACCTCGGGCCCACACCGCGGTCCGCCCGGCCGCGCATCACGGGCGCGCCCGTCGCGAGCGCCCCGGCCCCGCAGCCCTCGATCGCGCGGCCGGACGCACCCGCGTTCCCCGCGCCACCGCACCAGCACCCGGCGTCGACGGCCGCGCCAGCGTCCCGGTCCACGGCGCCGTCGCGGTCGGGGGCTTCCTCGCGGTCGGCAGGATCCTCGCGGTCCGCGGCGTCGTCGCGCGTGGACCGGTCCCGGGTCGGGAGCGCGCTCCTGCGCGCGCTGCCGCGCCTGCTCGCGGTCCTGGCCGTCCTGCGCACGCTGTGGCTCGTGCCCGACGGCGCAGCCCGGCAGAGCGAGCCGTTCATCCCCGTGCCGCCGCAGCTCCTGGAGACCCTGCGCGTCTCGGTCGACCTGGCCCCGCTCGTCGACGGCCCCGTGCTGGCCCTGGCGGCGCTCGCGGTCGCCGTGGTGCTGCGCGTCGCCGGGCAGCGGACGTGGATCTGGCCGTACGCGCTCCTCGCGTCCGCGTCCGTCGTGACCACGGCGGTGCTCGTCGTGCGCGGCTGAGCAGCGCTCAGAGCGGCCCGAGCACGTCGTCGCGCGGGGCCGCGAGGTCGAGCGCGGCCAGGACGCCGCCGAGCGCCCGTTCCTCGTACCGGAAGTGCGACTCCATGATCGCGCCCACCCCGTCGAGATGGCGTCCGACGGCGTCGCGCGACGCATCGGTGTCCGTCGCCCGGTCGAGCGCGTGCTCGAGGTCGGCGACGAGGTACGCGATCATCCCGTGGTCCTGGCGCAGGCGCCGCAGCACGTCGGCCAGGTCGGGGTGGCGACGCTCCAGCTCGGGGAAGAGCACGGCGTCCTCGGCGGTGTGATGGCGGGTCAGCGCGGTGCAGAACCCGCGGCACCACACGAGCAGGTCCGCGGCGGGCGCCGGGTCGGGGCCGGCCCCTTGCGCCCCGCCGTCCCGTGCCGGACGGTCGTGCTCCGCGGCTCCTGTCTCGGCACCAGGTCGCGCCCCGGGGGGCGGCTCTGCTCCGGGTCGCCGGGAGCCGGGTGGTTCGTCCGCCTCCGCTGCCGCCTGACGCACCAGCGCCAGCGCGCGCCGCAGCCGGCCGTGCACCGCCTGCATCTCGTCGTACCAGGCCACGAGCCTGGTCTTCTCGCCCTCACTCACCGGTGAGGAACGAGGAAAGGGTCCGTGCCGTCACGGCTCCCCCTTCCGGGTTCGGCGCCTCCATGCCTGACGTGGTCCGCCACCAGCACGCGACGCTGCGCGCGACCCTACCAGCCGCCCGCAGGGTCGCCCTGCCCCGGGCGCACTGGTCGACGAGAACGACACCACGCGCCGTCGAACACGACCTGAAGGCCGCGAAGACGCTCAGAACGACCCTCATGTCGTGTTCGGCGGCCCCGGGGAGAGAGACAGTCAGGCGTGGAGGCGGCGGAGGAACGTGCGGGTGCGCTCGCGCTGCGGGTCGCCGAGCACCTGATCCGGGGTCCCGCGCTCGTGGACGCGGCCCTCGTGGAGGAAGCAGACCTCGTCGGCGACGCGGCGGGCGAAGCCCATCTCGTGCGTCGCGACGAGCATCGTGCGCCCCTCCGCCCGCAGCTCGGCGAGCAGGTCGAGCACCTCGCCGACGAGCTCGGGGTCGAGCGCCGAGGTCACCTCGTCGAGCAGGAGCAGCTCCGGCCCGTTGACGAGGGCGCGCGCGATGGCGGCGCGCTGCTGCTCGCCGCCCGAGAGCTGGTCGGGGTACGCGGTCACCTTGTGCCCCAGCCCGACCCGGCCCAGCATCTCGACGGCCGCCGCCTCCGCCTCCGCGCGCGCCCGCCGGTGCACGAGGCGCGGCGCGAGCGTCACGTTGTCGAGCACCGTGAGGTGCGGGAAGAGGTTGTAGGCCTGGAAGACCATGCCCATGCGCGCCCGGACCCGGTTGGCGTCGCGGCGCGGGTCCGCGACGTCCTCGCCGTCGAGCAGGATCTGGCCGTCGTCCACCTCGTCGAGGAGGTTGACCACGCGCAGGAGCGTCGACTTGCCGGAGCCCGACGACCCCACGAGCACGACGCACCGGTGCGCGTCGACGTCGAGGTCGATCCCGTCGAGCACGACCCGGCGCCCGCGCGGGGCCCCCGCGGCGGGGAAGGTCTTGCGGACGCCGCGCAGGGAGAGCAGGTGGTGCGCGCCCGCGTCCTGCGGGATCGCGCCGGACGGCGGGACGGACGCGCTCATCGGATGTCCCCCGCCCCGCTCACGGTCGCGAGCGACCGGCCCCAGCCGCGGCGCGCCTGGTAGGCGTCGACCGCCCGCGTCAACGGGAACGACACGAGGAAGAACAGGATCCCCGCGACGACGTACGGCGTGAAGTTGTAGCTCCCCGTCGTGGCGATCTGCGCCGCGCGGATCGCGTCGACCGCGCCGAGCACCGAGATGAGGCCCGAGTCCTTCTGCAGCGAGACGAGGTTGTTCGCGAGCGGCGCGGTGACGTTGCGGACGGCCTGCGGCAGCACGACGCGGCGGGTCGTCTGCGCACGGGAGAGTCCGAGCGAGCGCGCCGCCGCGACCTGCGACGGGTGCACCGACTCGATGCCCGCGCGGAACACCTCGGCGAGGTACGCGGTGTACGTGAGGACGATCGCGAGCGCCCCGAGGAACGCGCCCGACGTCGGCAGCCACTCCAGCCGCAGCGCGGGCAGCCCGAAGCCCACGATCAGCAGGACGAGCAGGAGGGGCACGCCCCGGAACAGGTCGACGTAGGCGGTCGCGAACGCGCGCAGCGGGAACAGCGCCGGGATCCGGCTCGTGCGCGCGATCGCCAGGCCGAGACCGAGCAGCGTGCCGACGACGCCCGCCACGACCCACACGCGCAGGTTGAGCCACAGCCCCTCGAGGATCGCGGGCAGCGACTCCCACGCCATGGCCGGGTCGAAGAACGCGGTCCGCGCGCGCTCCCAGCCGGGCGCGTTGACGACGACGAGCACGACCGCTGCCACGACGAGCACCGTGCTCGCGAGCGCGACGAGGAGCGACCGCCGCCGCTGGGCGCGCCGGAACGCCGCGCGGTCGAGCGCGAGCGGCGACGGCGTCCACGCGACTCCCGGGCCGCCGTCCGGCGTCCCGGCCCGCCCGGGCAGGCGCGCGTCGTCGGGCACGGTCACGGCCGGGTCACTCGAGGACGGGGATGTCGTCCGACTTGAGCCACGTCGTGCGCAGCTCGGCGAGCGTGCCGTCGGCCTCGAGCTCGTCGACCGCCTGGGTCACGCAGCCGGTCAGCGCCGAGTCCAGGTCGAGCACGAGCCCGTACTGCTCGACGACGCCCTGGTCCGGCAGCGTGCCGATGACCACGGAGTCGGGGAAGTACTCGGTCGACGCGGCGACGCCCTGGTCGACGTCCATGACCATCGCGTCGATCGTCCCGGACTGCAGCGCCTGCATGCCGTCGCCCGCCGCGTTGTACGGCGAGATGTCCGCGTCCTCGCCCCACGCGGCCTCCGCGAGCGTGAGGCTCGTCTGCGCGGCCGTCACGCCGATGCGCGCGCCGTCGAGCTCGGCGAGCGTCGTCGCGCCGGCGTACGGGCCGTCCTCCATGACGATGACGCCCTGGCGCGTCGTCAGGTACGGGCTGGAGAAGTCGACGGCCTGCTTGCGCTCGTCGGTGATCGAGGTCTGGTAGGCGGCGACGTCGAACGGCTTCACCGCCGGGCTGATGATCTGCTCGAACGTCACGGTCTCCCAGACCACGTCGTCGGCCGCGTAGCCGAGGCGGTCCGCGACCGCGTAGATGAGCGCCGACTCGAAGCCCTCGCCCGAGTCGTGCTCGCCGACGTACCACGGCGCGTACGCCTCGCCCGCGCCGACGGTCAGCACGCCGTCGGTGAGCGTCGGGAGCGCGCCGGGCTCGCACTGCGCGGCGTCGCCCGACGCGCTGCCGCTCGGGCTCGCGGCGTCGCCGCCGTCGGAGCCTCCCGAGGAACAGGCCGTCAGCGCGAGCGCGGCGACCGCCGTGACGGCGGTGAGGACGGCGGGACGGGGACGCAGACGGCGCATGGTGACCTTCCGGGTGTCGGGCGCCCGCGGGAGTGGTGGGCACCGGCCACTGACGATAACGCCGGGCCGTGGGCCGTGGCTTCCCTCGGCCGCTCCTCGGCGGGGTGGGTCGCGTCACAGGGCGGCCCGCTCGATCGTGCGATGACGCCCGTAGCACTACTGCGCGGGCGCGACGTACTCGTGCTGCAGGTCGCTCACCCGGGCGATGTGGTCGAAGTCGTGGTCGGCGGCGAGCACCGTCGCGTCGTTGACGATCGCGTAGGCCGCGACGAGGATGTCGACCGCCCCGGCGGAGCGGACGAGCCCGGAGGTCCAGAGCGCAGCCTGGATGTCGAGGACGAGCGACTCGTCGGGCGCGTGCTCGAGCGGAAACCCGAGAGAGATCTGCTCGCGGTAGAACGCGTGCTCGTCGGGCGTCCGCGCGCTGTGGCAGAACTCGAGGGCCTGCGGCGGGCACGTGACGAACAGGTCGGCGGGGGCACGCTCGACGCGACGCAGGCGCGCGGTGACGGCCGCGTCACCGCGGGCGAGCCTGGCCCACACGGAGTTGTCGACGAGGTAGTCGGTCACGATGCTCCGTCGCTGCGGACGACGGGAGCGTCGAGCCCTTCCGGAAGGTCGGAGAGCCCGGCGATACCGTCGATCATCGCGCCCTTCTGCTTCGAAGCGATGAGTCGGCGCAGCGCAAGGTCGAGGACGGCGCGGTTCGACCGCTCTCCGGTGAGCTCGCGGGCACGCTCGATCAGGCGAGGGTCGAGATCGACACTGGTCATGGCCATGTGAACTCCTCCATCGACGGATATATGGATCATCATATGTCGCGTCGAGCCGGTGTCACAGGACACGACCTGCCGCCCGACCTCGGTGGCGCGGCCGCGCCGCGACCGGCCACTGGCCCCACTGCGCCAGGGCCACGCCAGCTCCGGACTGGAAGCGTGGCGGGGCGACGACGCGTGGTGGTGACCACGGCCGGAGGCGAGAGCGACAGACCGCCAGCACCTCGCTTCACGGAAAAGGCGAAGGGCCCGTGGTCGGCATTTCTGCTGACCACGGGCCCTTCATTTTGTAGCGGGGGCAGGATTTGAACCTGCGACCTCTGGGTTATGAGCCCAGCGAGCTACCGAGCTGCTCCACCCCGCGTCGGTGATCACTACTCTACGTGAGGTTCCGGACCAGGCCAAATCGGGTGGACGAGACGTGGGTCACGCCAGGACCTCGACCCCGAACGCGAACTCGCGCACGGTCCCCGGCTCCAGCCGGACGTCCGCCGCGCAGTCGGGGCGGTTGAACGCGTCGGTCAGGGTCTCGACGGGCTCGACCGCGACGGCCGCCCGCTCGCGCCGTGCCAGGCCGTCGCCCGTGTACACGTGGACGAACCCACGGTCCTGCCACACGGCGAGCCCCTGCCCCGTGGCGGGGTCGCGCACGAGGGTCCGGGCGCGACCGTCGGCGTCGGCGCGCAGGGCGCCGAACGCGTGGTCGAGGCGGACGTCCGCGAGCACGACCGGGCCGAGGCCGTCGACCGCGGCGAACGCCTCGGTCCCCGCGAGCGGGAGCCGCCCGGCGTCGGCCACGACGGCGCACGCGGCCGGGACGGTGAGCTCGAGCCGGTCGATCGTCCCGTGGCCGGGGACGCGCAGGTAGGGGTGCCAGCCCAGGGCGACGGGCGCAGCCGTCGCCCCGACGTTGCGGGCCCGCATCGTGACGTCCAGCGAGCCCGCGCCGAGGACGTACTCGACCTCGAGCGCGAGCGCGAACGGGTACCCGACGTGCGCGTCGGGGGCCACCGTCGCCGCCAGCCGGACCGACGTCGGACGCGCGGCCCCCGGCTCGGCGGGGCTCGTCGGCCCCTCGACCCGCTCGACGACCGTCCAGTCGAGCGTGCGGGCGAAGCCGTGCATCGTGACGGGCTCCCACGGCAGGACGGGCGGCACCTGGTGCCGGGCTCCGTCGAACACGTACTCCCCGCCGGAGAGGCGGTTGACGAAGGGGGCCATGAGGGCCGACCGCGCGGCGTCGTGCGCGGCGACCTCGGCCTCGTCGGCATACCCGTCGACCAGGTCCTCGAGGCGCACGACCCCGTCCGCCCCGCGCCACGGCGCGCGCCACGCGAGCACGGCGGCACCGCGCAGCGCCACGACCAGCTCGGCCCCGGACGGGTGGTGCAGGCGCACCGCGGGGACGGCCGCAGCCTCGTCACCCGCCGCGCTGAAAGCGTTGCTGCAAACCGTTGCAGAAGTCACGAGGAGCGATCCTCCCGGTCGGCGCACGAAAAGACAACTCCGGCACGACGACGGGCGGGCCGGGACCCCCGAAGGTGTCCCGACCCGCCCGTCGTGCGTCGCGCCGGCGCGAGGGCCTCGTCAGCCCGCCGACGACTCGGTGTCGAGCGACTGCTCCGCGGCGAGCGCCGCCTCGAGCGCCTGCTGCAGCCGGTCCTGCGCCTCGCCGTACGCGGCGAAGTCGCCCTCCGCGAGCGCCGCCTGACCGTCCTCGATGGCCTGCTGCGCCTGGCGCAGCGCCTGGTCGAGCTCGGCGCGCGCACCGCCGTCGACCGTGCCGCCGTCGGCCGGCGGCGCCGGCTCCTCGGTCGCGGGAGGCTCCGTGCCCGGGTCGGTCGTCCCCGGGTCGGCGCTCTCGCCGTCGGCCGGCTGGTCCGGGACCTCGGTCTCGACCCCGCCGTCGGCGTCTCCCGCGTTCGCACCCGAGTCGCCGCCGAACACCTGGTCCAGCGCCTCGTCGAGCGTGTCGGCGAACCCGATCTCGTCGCCGAAGGACACGAGGACCTTGCGCAGCAGCGGGAACCGCGTGCCCTCGGTCGACTGCACGTAGACCGGCTGGACGTACAGCAGACCGCCGCCCACGGGGAGCGTGAGGAGGTTGCCGTTGATGACCGTCGAGTCACCGCGCCGCAGCGCCAGCAGGCCGTCGGCGGCCGTCGGGTCGGTGTTGAAGTTGTTCTGCACCTGGCCCGGTCCGGGCACCGTCGCGTTGCGCGGCAGCTCGAGGAGACGCAGCGTGCCGTAGTCCTCCGACCGCACCCCCGCCTCGTTGCCCGGCTCGGCGTCCACCGCGAGGAAGCCCGTGAGGATGTTGCGGTCCGAGCCACCACCCGGGATGTACGTCGACATGAGCGAGAACGTCGGGGCGTCCTGGCTCGGCATCTGGAGCGTGAGGTAGTACGGCGGCTGCAGCGGCTTGACCTGGCCGCTCGCCGTCGGGTCCTCCGGGCTGCGCCAGAAGTCCTGGCCCGAGAAGAACTCGTTGGCGTCGTCCACGTGGTAGCTCGCGAGCAGCGTGCGCTGCACCTTGAACAGGTCCTCGGGGTAGCGCAGGTGGCTCATGAGGTCGCCGGAGATCTCCGAGATCGGCTGGACCGAGGTCGGGAAGACCTGGGTCCACGCCTGGAGCACCGGGTCCTCCGCATCCCACGCGTACAGGTCGACGGACCCGTCGTACGCGTCCACGGTCGCCTTGACCGAGTTGCGGATGTAGTTCACCTGCTGCGGCGCGAGCGCCTCCACGGAGTTCGCCGCGACGAGCGAGTCGCGCGTGGAGTCCTCGAGCGACTCGGACGTCGAGTACGGGTACGCGTTCGACGTCGTGTAGCCGTCCACGATCCACTTGACCCGGCCGTCCACGACCGCCGGGTACACGCGCCCGTCGAGCGTGAGGTACGGGGCGACCTTCGCGACACGGTCGCGCGGGCTGCGGTCGTAGAGGATCTGCGACTCCTCCGTGACGCGGTCGGAGAACAGGATCTGCTCGGAGCCGAACTTCAGCGCGTACAGCACCTTGTTCATGAACGACCCGACGCTCGGGCCCGCCTCGATGTCCTGCGTCGGGAAGGTGTTGTTGACCTGGCCGCCCTCGTCGTCGACGGGGTAGTCGAGCTCCCACGCGTCGCGGCCCTCGGGGGCACCGACGATCGAGTACTGCGGCGCCTCCGGCGAGAAGTAGATGCGCGGCTCGTAGCCGCCCGCGTCGGTGAACGCGCCCGTCGACGGGATCGAGCCCTCGTAGAACGCGGGGCGGCCGTCGGGGCCGATCTGGTTGCCGTACGCGGCGACGACGCCGAAGCCGTGCGTGTACACCGTGTGGTCGTTGACCCAGTTGCGCTGGTCGGCGCCCAGGCCGTCCTGGTTGAGCTCGCGCACCGCGATGACCGTGTCGCGGCTCTCGTCGTCGATCGTGTACCGGTCGACCGACAGCGAGCTCGAGAACTGGTAGTACTGCTTGTTCTGCTGGAGCTGGCTGAACGACGGGCTGACGATCTCCGGGTCGAGCAGGCGGATCGACGCCGTGGTGTCGGCGTCCTCGCGCAGCGCGCCCGCCTCCGCCTCGGTCTTCGCGTTGTACTGCTCGGTCTCGACCTGGTCGATCCCGTACGCAGCCTTGGTCGCGTCGATGTTGCGCTGGATGTACTCCTCCTCGAAGTCCTGCGCGTTCGGCGTGACCTGGAAGCGCTGGACGACGCTCGGGTAGATGCCGCCGATGGCGATGGCCGACACGACCATCAGACCGACGCCGATCGCCGGGAGGCGCCAGTTGCCCCGCACCGCGGTCACGACGAACAGCGCCGCGACGAACAGGGCGACGACCGTGAGGATCGCCTTCGAGGGGATCACCGCGTGCACGTCCGCGTACGACGCACCGTCGAACTTGGCGCCGCCCGAGGTGAGGATCGAGTACCGGTCGAGCCAGTAGTTGGCCCCGATGAGGACCAGGAGGAGCGCGGCGGTCACCGAGAGCTGGACGCGCGCGGCCGTCGTCGTGCGCGGGCCCGCGTCGGAGCCGCCGCCGATGCGCAGCCCGCCGTACAGGTAGTGCGTCGCGACCGCCGCGATGCCCGCGATGATGACGACCGCCATGAGGAAGCTCACGACGAACCGGAGCGCGGGCAGCGTGAAGACGTAGAACGACAGGTCGATGCCCCACTGCGGGTCCGTCGTGCCGAACGGCACCGAGTTCAGCGCCAGCAGGACGGTCTGCCACTGCGACGCCGCCGCCGCGCCGGCGAAGAAGCCGACGAGCGCGGGCGCGACGATCATGACGACCTTGCGCAGCGGCTCGATCGCCTCGCGGTACTGGTCGAGCGTCGCCTGCTCGGGCGTCGAGGGCGCGTAGATCGGCCGCGACCGGTACGCGATCGAGAACGACAGGAAGACGAGACCGCCCATCACGAGGAACCCGCCGACGAAGAGGGCGATGCGCGCGCCCCACTGCGTCCACAGGACGTTCGCGAAGTCGAGCTGCCGGAACCACAGCACCTCGGTCCAGAACTGGGCGAGCAGGAGCAGGAGGACCACGAGGGCGCCGACGACGGCGATCGCGATCCCGATCGGGCTCCGGCGCCGGGCGGGCCGCCCCCCGGAGGACGGCCGGCGGGGCGCTGCGGCGAATGACACGGTGGGTATACCTCTTCGGTCGTGGCTCGGGCGTGCACCGGGGTCAACGCCCGGTCCTCCCCCAAGGTTCCCACGGTCCGCGGCCCCGTGGGGCACGGCACGGTCGGTGGCCGCCGTCCACCGCCCGTCGGCGCGCGATGGGGGACGATGGGGGCATGCCCCAGCCTGACGACGCAGCCCCCTCCGCCCTCCCCGCACCCGGCCCCGACCCGGTCGCGCCCGGCGGCCCGACGCCGCAGCACGCCCTCGCGCTCGCCGTCCACGAGATCGAGGTGCACGCGGCGGACGCCGGCTGGGACGCCTCGCCGCGGCTCTTCGCGCTCGTCGCGACGGCCGGCGCGCTCGCGGCGGACCCGACGCTCGCGGACCGCCTGCCGCCCGACGTCGTCGCCGCGGCCACCGCGGACCCGCACCACCTGCTCTCGATCGAGCAGGAGGGCTTCGCCGTGAACGGCGACCTCGAGGACGGGCTCGCGCGCGTGGCCTGGCCCGCGACGGTCGACGGCGCCGCGCTCGTCGTCGAGCGGATCGTCCTGCCCCCGGCCGCCGAGGAGGGCGTGCCCGAGGACCCGGACGCGGCGCTCGCCTACCTCACGTCGCACCCGGACCGGCAGGACGTGCGCCTCGCCGTCGGGGTGCTGCGGGACGGTCCGGCCTGGTGCGCCGTCCGGTCGCGCGCGCACGACTCGGCCACGGACGTCGCGGGCGGCCCCGACCTCGTCCCGGGCCTCGTCACCGCGCTGCGCGCGACGCTCGAGGACTGACGCGAGCGGTCGTCGTCAACGCGCCTCGCACGTCGCGAGCGAGTCGCCCTCGCCCGCGCCGATCGCCTCCATGGCCGCGCGGGCGTCGGCCAGCGTCGAGACCGCCGCGACGTGCAGGCCGTCGGGCACGTTGCCCACGACCTCCGGGCAGTTGGCCTGCGGCGCGAGGAACCACGTCGCGCCGTCGCGCAGGGCGCCGTACAGCTTCTGCTGGATGCCGCCGATCGGCCCGACGTCGCCCTCGACGCTCATGGTGCCGGTCCCCGCGATGACGACGCCGTTCGCCTCGTCCTCGGGCGTGAGCTGGTCGACGATGCCGAGCGCGAACATCGTCCCGGCGCTCGGGCCGCCGATGTCCTCGATCTGGATCGACACGTCGACGGGGAAGTCGAACGTCGGGTCGATGAACACGCCGAGCAGCGCGGTGTCGCCGCCGTCGGTCGTCGTCACCGTGAGGTCGGTCTCCGCGCCGTCGCGCAGGACGCCGAGCGTCACGTCGGCGCCCGGGTCGACGGCGGCCAGCCCGTCGATGAGGTCCTGGTACGTCGGGACCGGTGCGCCGTCGAGCGCGACGATGACGTCGCCCGGCTCGACGACCCCGTCCGACCCGCTGTCCGGGACCGCCGCCTCGACCGTGAGCGTCGCCGGCACCTCGTACCCGAGCTCGGTGAGCGCCGCGACCGTCGCGTTCTCCTGCGAGGAGATCATCTCGGCCTGCCCCTGCTGCTCCGTCTCCTCCTTGGTGCGCCCGGTCGGGAAGACCTCCTCGACGGGGCGCACGCTGCGCGACCGGTCGAACCAGCCCTGCACGACCTGGCCGAGGTTCACCGGATAACCGGGGCCGCCCGCGACGGAGACCGTCGTCAGGCGCAGCTCCCCCGTCGAGTCGAACGTCTCGGCACCCGTGATGGAGATGAGCGGCGTGCCGTCCTGCTCGCCGAGCGTGTCCTCCGTGGGCCCTGGCGACCGCACCGCGTAGGGCGCGGGCAGGATCGCGAGGCCCGCGACGAGCAGCGTCGTCGCGAGCAGGGAGATGCCGAACGTCAGGGACCGCCGGGTCACCGGCGGCGGGACGTGCTCGTCCTCCGTGAGGAGGGCGTCGAAGGAGGGGGCGTCGCTCACCGGGACATCATCCCCGAGGATGCTGGGATCTCCCTGCCGACCGCGCCCGCGCGCCGCAGGGGCCCCCGACCGCGGCCCGACGGCGGACGGTCAGGGACGGCGCGACCGCGCCTGCCGCCAGACCGCCGCGGTCCCCAGGACCGCGACCGCCGCGCCCGCGGCGCCGAGGGCCGCCGCGTCACGACCTCCGAACCGGAGCCCCGCGACGCCCACCCGGCCGCGCACCTCCGCGAGCAGCACCTCCAGCGCCGCCGCGCCCGACCAGGCCGGCGACCACCCGGCGTCGTGCAGGCGCCCGGCCGCGACCGACCAGGGGTGCACGACGAACGCGAGGTCGCTCGCCGGCGACGGCAGCACCCCCACCCGGTGCAGCCGCTCCGCGGCGCCGAACGCGGTCGCGGGCGGGAGCTGCACCGTGCGCAGCCCGGCCGCGGCCGCCACCGTCTCGGAGTCCAGCGCGTCGGGCAGCCCGTCCCGCAGCGGGCCGGCCGTCAGCCCGCCGACGAGGCCGCCGTCGAGCGCGACGCGGACCGCCGCGACGACGTCCTCGACGTGCACGAGGTGCCACGTGCGCTCCCCGCCGCGGACCGTGAGCAGGCGCGGGGCCTCGAAGTGCCGCGTCAGGAGCGTGTCGATCCCCGGCCCGACGACGACGGTCGGCCGCACGAGCCCCAACGGCACCCCGCCCAGCGCCTCGCGCAGCGCGTCCTCGAACGCGGCCACGTCCCCCGCGAAGCCGGGCCCGTCGTCGACGGCGACCGGGTCGTCGTCCTCGATCACCGCCCGGCCGGGCGCGGCCCCGTGCACCGCGGCCGACGTCACGGCGACGACGTGCTCGATCCCCGCGGAGACCGCGGCCTCGCCCGCGCGCCGCCCGAGGAGCGCCAGCCGGGCGCGCTGCTCGGCGTCGGTCTTCGCGCGCGGCGCCCCGAACTCCCCCGCCGGGGCGACCACGACGAGCCGGCGTGCGCCGGCGGGCCACCCCTCGGCGTCCACGGGCGACGCGTCCGCCGCGCCCAGCCCGCGACGCACCGCGCCGGCGACCTGCCCGACGCCGACGACCACGACGGGGTCTCCCGGCGGCCTCACGGGCTCGGACCGGGGGGCCTCCCCCGGGTCGCCCGGGGGCTGCCCCCCGGCGGGGACCGCGTCGCTGCGCCGTGAGCGAACCCGGCCCTCGGACATGGCCCAGCCCCCGTTCTCGGCGGTCGATCGTGGTTACGGTGATCACCGACGCTACCGTGAGGAGTCGCGATGAGCAGCCTTCCCCCCGACCGCACGCCCGGACCGGGCGACGACGACACGCCCTTCGACCCGCGGTTCGAGGAGCTGCTCCGCTCGATGCTCGGACCCGACGCGGACGAGGCGCTGCGCGAGCTGCGCGCCCGCGGCCTCGACCCCCAGGCGCTCGCCGCCGGGGGCGCGGCGGACCCCCAGCTGTTCCAGCACGTCCTCGCGCAGGTCCAGCGCCTGCTGTCGACGCCGAGCGACGGCCCGGTGAACACGGACGTCTCGCACGACGTCGCGCGCCAGGTCGCCGTGGCCGAGGGCGACCCCTCCGTCACGGCGGCGCAGCAGCGCGCCGTGACGGAGTCGCTGTCCGTCGCCGAGCTGTGGCTCGACGCCGTCACCGACCTCCCGCCGTCCGGCGGACGCGCCCAGGCCTGGAGCCGGTCCGAGTGGGTCGAGCACACGCTCCCCGCGTGGAACGAGCTCGTCGCGCCCGTCGCGGCGTCCGTCGCCGACGCGCTCGCGACGGTCCTGCGCGACCAGCTCCCGGAGGGACTCGGCGACGACCCGTCGGCGCTGCCCGGCGTCGGCTTCACGCTCCCGGGCCAGGTGCCCGGGCTCCCCGCCGGCGCGCTCGGGATGCCGGGCGACCCCGCGGCGCTCATGCAGCGCCTCGGTGCAGCCGTCTTCGGCATGCAGGTGGGCCAGGCGGCGGGGACGCTGTCGCGCGAGGTCTTCGGGGCCACCGACGTCGGGCTGCCGCTGCTCGACCAGCCCGGGACGGTCCTCCTGCCGACGAACGTCGAGGCGTTCGCCGCGGGGCTGGACGCCCCCGCGGACGAGGTCCGCCTGTTCCTCGCGCTCCGCGAGGCGGCCCACGCGCGCCTCTTCACGCACGTCTCGTGGCTGCGCGGCCACCTGCGCAGCCTGGTCGACGCGTACGCGCGCGGCATCACCATCGACCTGTCCGCGCTCGAGTCGCAGCTCTCCGACGTCGACCTCACCGACACGGACGCCCTCCAGCGCGCCCTGTCCGGCGGCGTCTTCGGGCTCCAGAACACGCCCGAGCAGCAGGCCACCCTCCTGCGGCTCGAGACGACGCTCGCGCTCGTCGAGGGCTGGGTCGACGAGGTGACGGCCGCCGCTGCCCTCCCCCACCTGCCGCACGCGGTCCCGCTGCGCGAGATGCTGCGACGCCGGCGCGCGGCGGGCGGCCCCGCCGAGCACACGTTCGCGACCCTGGTCGGCCTGGAGCTGCGCCCCCGGCGCTCGCGCGACGCGGCGGCCCTGTGGGCGCTCATCGCCGCGCAGTCCGGGGCGAGCGCGCGCGACGGCGTCTGGGACCACCCCGACCTCCTGCCCGACGCGACGGACCTCGACGACCCCGCGGGCTACGAGAGCCGGCGGGCCGTCACCCGCATCGAGGAGGCCGACGTCGACCGCGCGCTCGAGGAGATCTTCCGCGCCGCCGAGGGGACGGGCGGCGCCCAGCCCTCGACCGGCACGGCGGACGACGCGACGACGGACGACGCGACCGACGACGGGCCGACCGACGCGGGCGGCGGCACGCGCTGAGCCTCGGCGCCGTCCGTCAGGAGGCGCCCGACGACCCTCCGGCCGCGAGCCCGGCATCCTCCCCGGGGGCGTCGGACTCGTCGCCACCGGGCTCGAGCTCCGCGTCCCGCGCGAACGAGAAGCCCTCCAGGAAGCCGCGCGCCCGGTCGGTCCGCGGGTACGACTCGAGCAGCTTCCAGAACCCCGGGCCGTGGCCGGCGTGGAGCAGGTGCGCGAGCTCGTGCAGCAGCACGTAGTCGAGCACCCACGAGGGCATCCCCCGCACGCGGGTCGAGATACGGATCGTCCCGTCGATGAGGGTGCACGACCCCCACCGCCGGTCCTGGTTCCCGGACCAGCGCACGCTCGTCGGGCGCGCGCGGCCGTCGAGGTACTTCTCGGACAGCTCGACGGCGCGACGCTCGAGCTCGTCGTCGGAGGGGCGTCGCCGCCGCTCGGAGTCGGCCAGGCGGTCGAGCATGCGCTGGACCCACTCCCGCTCCTGCGCGCGGGTGAAGCGCGCCGGGATCGCGACGATGGTGCGCTCGCCGTCGCGGTAGGCGCTCACCGTGCTCTTGCGTCGGCGGCTGCGCCGAACCTCCACGATCGTCTCCCGGACCACGCTCAGACCGTAGTGGTTCTCGCCACGAAAAGGCAGGGGCCCACGCCGCGCGGCGCGGATTTCCGCGCCGACGGGTCGGGCAGACGTCGCGAGCAGCTGTGCTCCCGGTCAAGGAACCGCCTCGGAACCGCCGTCGAGGTCTTCCTGTGGACAACTCGGGTCGGGGGTCGCTCCCGTGCCACGCTGACCGGCGGGCGGCCGACCGCGCCGCCGGCCCCACGACCCGCGGAGGACACGTGCAGCGACGACGCGTGCTACGGCCCGAGGCCCCGCTGCTGCGGCGCGCCCCGGGCGAGGTGCAGGTCGGCACCGACCCACGGTGGTCGGTCCGGCTCGCCGGGCTCGAGCCCGGCGAGGAGGAGTGGCTGCGCGCGCTCGCGTCGCCAGCCGCCCGGCAGGGCGACGGGCACGAGGCCGGGCCGCCCGCGCCGCCCGCCCGCCGGGCCGCGCTCGTCCGGCTCCTCGAGGATGCGCACCTGCTCGTCCCTGCCCGCCGGCGACGGCCCGTCTCGCCCGCCCCGGCGAACGGCGCGGCGGACGTGGGCGTGCTCTCGGCGCTGCGGCCCGACGGCGCGGGTCACCGGGTCCTCGCGTCCCGCGCCCGCGCGACCGTCGCCGTCGTCGGGCTGGGACGGGTCGGTGCCGCGCTCGCCGTGCACCTCGCGACGGCCGGGGTCGGCACGGTCGTCCTGGAGGACCACGGCACGGTCCTCGCCACGGACGTCGGGGTGGGCGCGTACCGGCTGCGCGACGTCGGGACGCCCCGCGAGACCGCGGTGCGGCGGCTCGTCGAGGACGTGGCGCCCGGGGTCGTGGTCACCGCGGGCACCGGCGCGGGCGCGCGCCCGGGCACGGGTGCAGGTGTCCTGGCGGACGACCGGGCGGCCGGAGCACCGGGCCGGGTGCCGGACGTCGTGGTCGTGGTCGAGCACGGCGCGGCGGACCCGGAACGGGTCGGGCGGCTCGTGGGAGAGGGGGTGGCGCACCTGTCGGTCGTGGTGCGCGAGGCCGACGTCGTCGTCGGACCGTTCGTCCGGCCGGGGCTCGACCCGTGCCTGACGTGCGTGGACCTGCACCACGCCGATGCCGACCCGTGCTGGCCGCAGCTCGCGCGGCAGCTGCGCGAGCGGGGCGTGCGCTCGGCCGAGGAGTCGTCGCTCGCGGCGTCGGCGGCCGCGGTCGCGCTCGGTCAGGTCCTGGCAGCCCTGGACGGGCTGGTGCCCCGCGCAGCCACGGCCTGCATCGAGATCCCTGCTCCCGATGCGGTGCCGCGGCTGCGCGAGACGGGTCGCCACCCGCGCTGCGGGTGCGACGAGCTGGCGCGCACGCCCCCGGACGGGGCGTCGCTCACCATGTCAGGCCGCCGTCGAGGCGCCGACTGACGCCCCGGCCTCGACGCGCGACGCCTCCTGCGCCTGGCGCTCCGCCTCGCGGGCGAGCACCTCGGCCTTGCTCGGGCGGCCGCGGCCGCGCTTGCGCGCGACGACGACGCCGTCCACGAAGACCTCGCCGCCCCAGACGCCCCAGGGCTCGCGGCGCTCGATCGCGCCGGCGAGGCAGCCCTCGACGAGGGGGCACGTGCGGCACAGGGCCTTGGCCTCCTCGACCTCGGCGGACCGCTCGGCGAACCAGAGCTCCGGGTCGTTGGTGCGGCAGGGCAGCAGGCCCGCGAGCAGACGGTCGAACTCCGCGGAGTCCTGCTCGCCGAGCGGCGTGGCCAGCGGTTGGTGGGGGACCCAGGGGCCGGATCCGCCCTGGGCAGTGATGTTGTCGAGCAGCGCGGTGAGCCGCACGATGTCCTCCAGTGATGTCCTGTCGTGGGTGTGAACGTCGTCGTCACAGGACCTGAGGACAGCGGTCCCCGTCCGTAGGAAGGACGGGAGAGACCGGTGATCCTCATCGGCAGACGTGCTCTGGAGAACACGAAGGCCACGGGTCCGAGACGGACTCCGCGGCCTGGAAGGTTCTGGTCGGTCAGACCAGAGGTGTCCTGGAGGCGGAGTCGGGAGCGGGGCGGGTGACGAAGGTGCCGCCGCGGTGCGCGGCTGCACGCGGACGGAGCCCTCCTGGCGTGCCCGTGTAGACGGACGCGTTATCCAGCAGGTTCGCCATGGCGATCTGGTTCTTCATCAGCTTTCCCACCCCCTCTCTCCGTTCGAGGCCCGCCTCCCGGCGCGCCCCTCTCCATCAGGACTCGTCGACCATATGTCGCGCGTCGCAGGACGCACAACTTATTTACGAGAGTTTCTTCGACGAGTTTTCCCGGCCCTCCTCGCGGCCCAGGAACGGCTCGTCGTCACCGCTCCGCGCGGCCCACGATCTCCAGGATCGTCGCGCCGTACCGCTCGATCTTCGCCGGCCCGAGCCCGTTGATGCGGGCCAGGGCGGCGGTGCTGGTGGGCCGGGACTCCGCGATCGCCGCGAGCGCCGAGTCCACCAGCACGGTGAACGCGGGTTTGTCCGTCTCCTGCGCGACCTGGCGTCGCCACTCGCGCAGGTTCTCGAACAGCTCGCGGTCGTACTCCCCGGTGAGCCGCAGCTTCGCCTGCCCGGAGCGCGGACGACGCGTGCCGTGGGCGCCCGGCTCGTCGGGCCACAGCCCGTCGAGGAACCGGGTCCGGCGCCGCGTCGCGCGACCGCCGGGGTTCCGCGACCGGGCGAAGGACAGCTCCAGGTGCTCGCGGGCACGGGTGATGCCCACGTAGAGCAGCCGCCGTTCCTCCGCGATCGCCTCGTCCGTCTCGGCGAGGGAGATCGGCATGAGTCCCTCGCTCGTGCCCGCGAGGAACACCGCGTCCCACTCGAGGCCCTTGGCCGCGTGGAGCGACGCGAGCGTCACGCCCTCCACCGTCGGTGCGTGCTGTGCGGCGGCGCGCTCGTCGAGCTCGGCCACGAACGTCGCGACCGTCGGTGCCGGCCCCTCGGCCGCCTCCGCGAGCGCCGCGACGTCGTCGGCGAGCGCGACGAGCGCCTGCGTGGACTCCCACCGCTCGCGCGCCGCCCCCCGCGCGGCGGGAGGTGCCGGGGCCCACCCGGCGGCGGCGAGGACGTCCCGCACCGTCTCGGGCATCGCGACGTCGGGATCGGCCGACCGGGCCGCCCCGCGCAGGAGCACGATCGCGTCGCGCACCTCCTTGCGCTGGAAGAAGCGCTCGCCGCCCCGGACCAGGTAGCCGATCCCCGCGTCCGCGAGCGCCGACTCGAACGCCTCCGACTGCGCGTTGGTCCGGTACAGGACCGCGATCTCGCTCGCGCGCGTCCCCGCGGCGAGGAGCCGTGAGATCCGCTGCGCGATGCCGGCGGCCTCCGCCTCGTCGTCGTCGTACGTGGTGAACGCGACCGGCGGGCCGGCGGGCCGCTGGGCGACGAGCTCGAGCGCCTGGTGCGCGCCGCCCGCGCGCCCGGCGCGCGCGAGGAGCTGGTTCGCGAGGTTCACGACCTGCGGCGTCGAGCGGTAGTCGCGCACGAGCCGGATGACCTGGGCGTCCGGGTGCGTGCGCGAGAACGTGAGGAGGTGGTGCGGCGTCGCGCCCGTGAACGAGTAGATCGTCTGCGACGGGTCCCCGACGACGCACAGCTCCTCGCGTCCCCCGAGCCACTGGTCGAGGACGAACTGCTGGAGCGGCGAGACGTCCTGGTACTCGTCGACGACGAAGTGCCGGTACTGACGGCGCACCTCGTCCGCGACCCCGCCCTGCGTCGAGAGCATGTCGCCGAGCATGAGGAGCACGTCCTCGAAGTCGATGACGGAGCGCTCGGTCTTCACGTCCTCGTACGCCGTGATGAGGCGCGCGACCGTCTGGTGGTCGTACCCGGCGGGGGGCTCGCGGTCGATCGCCTCGCACGCCCGGACGTAGTCGTCCGCGGTGACGAGCGAGACCTTGGCCCACTCGACCTCGGACGACAGGTCGCGCACGGCGACGCGGTCGACGCCGACGCCGAGCCTGCGCGCCGACTCGGCGATGACCGGGGCCTTGTGCTCGAGGATGCGCGGCGGCGCCCCGCCGACGACCTGGGGCCAGAAGTAGCCGAGCTGCCGCAGCGCCGCGGCGTGGAACGTCCGCGCCTGGACGCCCGTCGCGCCGAGCTCGCGCAGCCGCGTGCGCATCTCTCCCGCGGCCCGCGCGGTGAACGTCACGGCGAGCACGCTCGTCGGGGCGTAGACGCCGGTGCGGACGCCGTAGGCGATGCGGTGCGTGATCGCCCGCGTCTTGCCGGTCCCCGCGCCCGCGAGCACGCAGACCGGGCCGCGCAGCGCGACCGCGACGTCGCGCTGGTCGGGGTCGAGCGCGTCGAGGATCTCGTCGGCGGTGCGCAGGGACGGCGGGCGTGAGACCGGTGGCGTGGACATCACCCGCGATTCTCGCAGGCGTCGCCGACACGCGGGAGCCGGCTCGCTCGGACGCCGGCCGGACGCTTGCCGGGGCCCGGGGCGGCCTCACGGCGGGAACAGCGCGCGGGCCGCCGGTGTTACCGTCACGACCGATCGCCCGCGGCACGCGCCGCCCGGACCAGCACCTGGAGAGCCCTCGATGAGCACCGCCCCGACCCTTCCCGACCCCGGCTCGATCGTCATGTACTCGACGAGCTGGTGCGGGTACTGCCGCCGCCTGAAGACGCAGCTCGACTCCGAGGGCATCGGCTACACCGAGGTGAACATCGAGGAGACGCCCGGCACGGCGGAGTTCGTGGAGTCGGTGAACGGCGGCAACCAGACGGTCCCGACCGTCGTCTTCCCCGACGGCTCGGCCGCCACCAACCCGTCGCTCGCGGAGGTCAAGGAGCGCCTCGCCGCCTGACCCCACCCCGTTGTGGGCATGAGATGGGCCCGGTTCGGACGTCCGGACCGGGCCCTTTTCATGCCCACAACGGCTGGGGCGCTCAGGCGTCGGGGAGGCGGTCGCCGAACCAGTCCTCGACCAGCGAGCGCGCGATCGACGCGCGGCCCGGGAGCAGCACCTCCTCCGCGCGCACCGCGGCGGCGAGCTCGGCGCGCGTGAACCACCGCGCGTCGGTGAGCTCGACGCCGTCGACGTGCAGGTCGGTCGTCAGCGCCCGGGCGGCGAACCCGAGCATGAGCGACGCCGGGAACGGCCAGGGCTGGCTCCCGCGGTAGGCGACCTCGCCGACGACGACGCCCGCCTCCTCCGCGACCTCCCGTCGCACCGCGCTCTCGAGCGACTCGCCGGGCTCGACGTACCCGGCGAGCGTCGAGAAGCGCCGCTCGGGCCAGTGCGCCGCGTGGCCCAGCAGCAGCCGCTCGTCGTCGCCCTCCCCGTGCACGACCGTCATGATGACGGCCGGGTCCGTGCGCGGGTACAGCTCCACGCCCTGCGCCACGCAGCGCCGCGTCCACCCGCCGTTCTCGACCGTCGTCCGGCCGCCGCAGCGCGGGCACCGGGTGTGGTTCGCGTGCCACGCCGCGAGCGCGACCGCCTCCGTCGCGAGACCCGCGAGCGGCGCGCCGAGCCCGCCGACGAGCTCGCGCAGCCCCGACCACGACCGCTCGCGCGCGAGCACGGCGAACGGGTCGGAGGCGTCGACGCCCTCGATGTCGACCTCCTCCGCGTCGGCGTCGTCGGGCAGGACGAGCGCCAGGTATGTCGTGCCGTCCCCCTCGCCGAGGAAGAGCCAGCGCGCCTGGTCCTCGTCGGCGGCGGCACCGACGTCGGCCAGGTCTGCCGGGTCGAGCAGCGCGACGCCGTCCGTCGGTCCCGGGCCGGCGAGCGCGAGGCGGCCCCGGTGGACGAGCACGACGCGCGTCGAGGCCTCGCCGCGCAGCACGCGCACGAGGTCCGGCTCGCCGCGGCGGTGGGCCGCGCGGTCCAGGACCGCGCCGTCGAGCGGGAGCGGGAGGTCGCGGAGGGTCGTCACGGGCAGCGTGCCCGACGACGGCGGGGTGGCGGGGGTGGTCACCCTCCGACCGTAGGCCACGCGACCGGCGTGGGTGCCCCGGGCGGCGGGCGGGGAGCGACTACCGTGGTCGGGTGCCTCGCTCTCCGCTGACCCTCGCCGCGCTCGCGACCGCCGCCGTGCCGGGTCTCGACGCCCGCAGCGCGCTGGCCGTCGAGGACCCTGGCGACTACGACACCGCCGTCGTGACCGACGCCGACGGCGCCCGGTGGACCGTGCGCGCCCCGCGCAGCCTCCAGGCCGGGGCCGCCCTCGAGGCGGAGGCGGAGCTGCTCACCTCGCTCCAGCTCTACGCCGACACCGGCGTGCTGTCCTTCTCGGTGCCCCGCATCAGCGGGACCGCGCTCCTGCCGGAGGGTGGTCGCGCGATCGTGCACCCGGCGCTCGACGGGACGACGCTCGACGTCGACGCGCTGCGCCCCGGACCCGGGCTCGCCGCCGACCTCGGTCGCGTCCTCGCGTCGATCCACGAGCTGCCCCGCACGATCGTCGACGACGCGGGGCTGCCCGGGTACGACGTCGAGGAGTACCGCGCCCGGCGGATGGCGGAGCTCGACGAGGCTGCCGCGACCGGCAAGGTGCCGACGACCCTCCTGCGCCGTTGGGAGACGGCGCTCGAGGACGTGTCGCTGTGGCGGTTCCAGCCGGTCGTCGTGCACGGGGACCTCGGCCCGGAGCAGGTCCTCGTCGCGCGCGGCCGCGTCGTCGCCGTGACGGACTGGGCGAGCGCGCGCGTCGCGGACCCCGCGGACGACCTCGCGTGGCTGCTCGTCTCCGCGCCGCCCGAGGCGATCGACTCGATCATGGAGGCGTACCAGCTGCGCCGCACCGAGCTCACCGACAAGAACCTCGTGGACCGCGCGCTCCTCGTCGGCGAGCTCGCGCTCGCCCGCTGGCTCCTGCACGGCGTCCGGCACGGGCTCGACGACGTCGTCGCCGACGCGCTGGACATGCTCGCCGACCTCGACGACGCCACGCAGGACACCGACGACTGACGCGTCGTCCTGGCGCTGGTCGGCCCCGGCCGGACCACGCCCACGTCCGCGCGGGCCGGTCCCACCGGTCAGCCCGCCAGCAGCGCCTCGATCTCCGCCTCGCCCAGGAGCCGGCGCGGGCGCACCGTCTCGTCGGACGCGACGTAGTAGAACGCGGCGTTCACCTTCTCCAGCGGCAGCCCTGTCCACCGCGACCACGCGAGCCGGTAGACGGCGAGCTGCACCTCGCGCACGCTGCGCGCGGCGGCGTCCGACGGTGCCCGTCCCGTCTTCCAGTCGACGACCACGACGGCGTCGCGCGCCCCGCCGGCGTGCTCCGGCCGTTCGGGGAACACCGCGTCGATGCGCGAGCGCAGCACCGTGCCGCCGACCGGGGTCTCGACGTCGACCTCGACCGCGACCGGGGTCCGGCTCGCCCACTCCGACGCGAGGAACGTCCGCTGCAGGGTCTCGAGGTCCGCGTCCGGGTCCAGGTCGTCGTCGTCCGCGCCGGGGAGGTCCTCGACGTCCAGGAGCGACGACGTCGTGAAGTAGCGCTCGGCCCACAGGTGGAACCGCGTGCCGCGGCGCGCGTGCACCGTGGGCTCGACCGGGACCGGGCGCCGCAGGTGCAGCGCGTACTCGTCGCGGTCGGCCGCGAGCCGCACGAGGCTCGACGCCGAGACGTGCGCGGGCAGCTCGACCTCCCGGCCCGAGCGCTCGGCCCGCTCCGCGAGCAGGACCCGGGCGAGCGCGACGAGGTCGCGCCCCTCGGCGTCGACGAGCACGCCCGCAGGCGCGGTGAGCCCCGCGGGACCGCTCCCGCCCGCGCGGACGAAGGCTGCGCGCTCGACCGCGGCCGCGGTGTCGCGCAGGAGGGCGCGGGCCGACCCGTCGGGGGCGTCGTCGGGCGCGGGCCACTCCCCCGTGACCTCGACGTCCTCCAGAGGGTTCGTGTCGTCGGGCCCGGGCGGGGCCGACCACCCGTCCGCCGCCACGACCCCGGACTCCACGAGCTCGAGGAGGAACGGCGAGAGCACGCGCGGGCGGGAGCCCGTCTGCCACCACGAGGCCATGAGGTACAGCTCGCGGCGCGCCCGGGTGAACGCGACGTAGGCGAGCCGGCGCTCCTCCGCGAGCTGGTGCTCGCCGCTCGCCGCGCGGAACTCGTCGCGCCGCACCACGAGCTCCTTGGTGTCGGACGCGAGGTCGAAGCGGAACTCCGGGAGGTCGGCGGCGTCGCCGCGCAGCGGGTACGGGAGCTGGCTCACGTCGGTGAGCCAGCCGCTGTCCGCGCGCACCCCCGAGGACGACTGCGCCGTCGTCGGGAACACGCCGTCGACGAGCCCCGGGACGACGACGACGTCCCACTCGAGCCCCTTCGCGGCGTGCGCGGTGATGACCTGCACGGCGTCCGGGTCGGGCTCGCGCACCGGCAGGTCCAGCCCGTTCTCGCGCGTCGACGCGACCCCGAGCCACGCCAGGAACGCACCCAGCGTCACGACGTCCGCCGTCTGGGTGAACGTCGCGGCCACGTCGCGGAACGCGTCGAGGTGCTCCCGCGCGCGGTCGCTCACGGCCTCCGGGTCCGCGAGCCGGCGCGACGCGAGCAGCGCCTCGTTCGTCACGGCCTCGACGTCGAGACCGAGCGCGCGCTCCGCCTCGACGACGAGCTCCGGCAGCGACAGGTACGTGAGCCCGCGCAGCGCGCGCAGGGTGCGGGCCAGCGCCGACAGGCGGGCGTGACCCTGCGGCGTGAGCGTGCGGCCGTCGGCGGCGGGCTCGCCCGGTTCCGGAAGGTCGTCGAGGGCGTCGACGATCGAGCGGTGGTCGGCCACGTCGCCCTCCACGACCACGAGCTCGGCACCGTCCGTCGGTCCCACCGCGCGACGGCGCGACCCGAGCGCGCCCTCGTGCCGCGCGAGGTCCGCGGCGCGGCTGCCCAGGGCGTGCAGGTCCGCCGACCCGAGGTTGAGCCGGGGACCCGTGAGGAGGCGGACGAGCGCGTCGCCGCGCGACGGGTCGTGCACCGCCTCGAGGAGCGCGACGACGTCGACGACCTCCGGCGTCGTCAGGAGACCGCCGAGGCCCACGACCTCCACCGGCAGGCCGCGGCGCCGCAGCGCCACCTCGACCGCGGCGAACTGGCTGCGCTTGCGGCACAGGACCGCGGCCGTGACGCGCCCACCGGGGGCGCTCGCCGGTCGCCAGCGCGCGGCGACGAGCTCCGCGACGGCCCCGGCCTCCTCCTCGGCGGTGGCCGCGACGTGCGCGGACACCGCGCCCGGCCCCGCGCCCGGGCGCAGCGCGAGCGCGGGCACCTCGACCCGGTCGCGGCCGCCCGCCCCCGCCGCCCGCAGCGGGCCCGCGGTGACGTTGGCCGCGGCCAGCACCGCGGCGTCGTTGCGCCACGACGTCGACAGGAAGCGCACCGCCGACCGGTCGCCCGTCGAGCGCGGAAACCGCTCGGGGAACCGCGCGAGGCCGCCCGCGCTCGCGCCGCGCCACCCGTAGATCGACTGGTGCGGGTCGCCGACGGCCGTCACGGGGTGCCCGCCGCCGAACAGGCCCGCGAGGAGCTCGACCTGCGCGTGCGACGTGTCCTGGTACTCGTCGAGCAGGACGACGCGGAACCGGGCGCGCTCCGTCTCCCCCACGACCGGGACCTCGCGCGCGAGCCGGGCCGCGAGCGCCACCTGGTCGCCGAAGTCAAGGGAGTCCGTGGCGCGCTTGCGGCGCCGGTACTCCGCGACGACGTCGAGCAGCCGGACGCGCTCGGCGACGTCGCCGACGAGCTTCTCGACCTCCTTGGTCCGGGCCTTCTGCCGCGGACCGAGCGGGAGCGCGTCGAGCTGCTCGACGATGCCGGCGAGGCGGTCGCGGGCGTCGGCGGGCTCGAGGAGGTGCTCGCCGAGCGCGCCCGACAGCCCGAGCACCGCCGCGACGACCGTGCTCAGCGCGCGGTCCGTGCCGAGGTCGTCGTCCCAGCCCTCCACGACCTCCGACGCGAGCTGCCACTGCTGCGCCTCGCCCAGCAGCCGCGCCCCGGGCTCGACGCCGACGCGCAGACCGTGGTCGCCGACGAGCGACGCGGCGTAGGCGTTGTAGGTGGCGACCGTCGGGCGGTCGAGCAGCGACAGGGCGGACGACGCGCCGCCGCGGGCGCGGGCGAGCTGCGCGAGCCGCACCTGGACGCGCTCGGACAGCTCGCCCGCGGCCTTGCGCGTGAAGGTCAGGCCGAGCACCGCGTCCGGCGCGACGAGCTCGTTCGCGATGAGCCAGACGACGCGCGCCGCCATGGTCTCCGTCTTGCCCGAGCCCGCCCCGGCGACGACGAGCGTCGGCTCGAGCGGCGCCTCGATCACCTCGACCTGCTCCGGCGTCGGGCGGGGCCGGCCCAGCAGGTCCGCGATGCGGGTCGCGGACAGCGTCGGACGGGGCGGCTCGACGGTGCCCGCCCCGGGCGCCGTCGCCTCGACCGCGACCCCGTCGGCCGCGACCAGCCGGACCGACCCACGCGTCGCGTCCGGTTCCGGGAGCTCGAACAGCTCGCTGCTCACGCCACGACCCTCCTGCCCTCGGGCTGCACGGGGCACGCGCGCCGCACCGGGCACATCTCGCACAGCCCGTTCTGGCGGGCCGTGAACGTCGCCGCCGACATCGTGCCGGCAGCCTCCTCCACGAGGTCGCGCGCCCAGCTCGAGCCGTCCGGCGCCGGGTCGAGCGCGGGCTGCGGGACGACGGCGGGGCCGACGTGCGTGCTGCCCACGTAGACGAGCTGCGCCCCCGCGCTCCGGGTCCCCTCGGGCACGTCGAGCGCACCTGCCTCGACCGCGAGCTGGTACGCGCCGAGCTGCGGGTGCTCGGCACCCTCGGCCTTGGTCGCGGTGCGCCGTCCGGTCTTGAGGTCGACGACGCGGACCTTGCCCTCGCCCGCGTCCTCGACCCGGTCGATCGTCCCGCGCAGGCGCGCCCGCCCGACGGTGACGTCGAACGTCGGCTCGACGAGCAGCGGCTCGCCCGCCTGCGCCACGTAGGCCGCGAGCTTCTCCATCATGCGGTCCGCACGACGGCGGAGCTGGCGCGTCGGCCAGCCCTCGGGCAGCGCGAGCTCGGCCCAGCGGCGGTCGAGCTCCGCGCGCAGCTCGGCGAGCGACCCCGACGGGTGGGACTCCGCGATCGAGTGCACGAGCGTGCCGAGGCTCTGGTGCGTCGCGTCCGGCGCGGTGCCGCCCGCGGCCTCGAGCGACCAGCGCAGCGGGCAGGTCGAGACGGTCTCGACCTTCGACGGCGACACCGTCACCATCTCCTCCGCGCCCCGCAGGGATGCGGTGCTCGACACCCCGGCGACCCCGTACCAGGTCTCGGGCCGCGCCTCCGCGACGCCGAGCTCGCCCAGGTCGGCCAGGAGCGTCGCCGCGGCGACCGCCCTCGCGTCCGGCGCCGCCCCGTGGCCGTCGTCCGGCTCGTGGCCGTGGCCGTCCTGCCGCGGAGCGGTCCACGGGTCACCTGCGGGCGGGCGCGCCTCGCGCGCCGCCGCCTCGACGAGGACGCCACGGGCGGCGGCGACGAGCCCGCGCAGGTCGAGCGGGGCCCCGACGCGCACGTGCCGCCGCCCCTCCGGGTCGGCGCCCGGGCCCGGGGACGGTCCGCCCGCCGCGGCGGGGCCCGGCGACCCGTCGTCCGGCCCGTGGCCGTCCGGGCCCTCGTCCGGACCGTCCGGACCGGCCGGCGGGACGACGAGGTCGCAGAACACCGACGGCGCCTCCTCCGCGTCCTGGACCGCCGTCACCACGAGCCGCCGGGTCGCGCGCGACGTCGCGACGACGAACGCGCGCAGCTCGTCCGCGAGCACCTGGGCCCGCGCCTGGGAGCCCACGCCGTGCGCGTCGTGCGCGCGGCCCGCGAGGAGCTCGACGAGCGCCTGCGACCCGAGCAGCGAGTCGCGCAGGCGCAGGTCGGGCCAGACGCCGTCCTGCACGCCCGCGACCACGACGACGTCCCACTCGCGCCCCGCGGCACCCGCGGGCGTCAGGGCCGCCACGGCGTCGGCGCCGCTCGCGCTCGCCGCGAGCGAGTCGGCCGGCAGGTCCTGCGACGCGAGGTACTCGACGAACGCCTCGGCCGGCGCCCCGGGCATGCGGTCGACGAACGTCTCCGCCGCGCGGAACAGGGCGAGCACCGCGTCGAGGTCACGGTCCGCACGCGCCCCGGCCGGGCCGCCGTCGAGCGCCGCCGACCGCCACCGCTCCGCGAGCCCGGTCGCCGCCCACACCGCCCACAGCACGGTCTGCGCCGTCGCACCGGGCTCGGCCGCTGCCGCCCGCCCCGCCGCGAGCGCCCGCGCGACCGCGACCGGCCCCCGGCGGACGGTCGGGGGCAGCGTCGCCGCGCGCGCCGGGTCCTGGAGCAGCTCGACGAGCAGCGCGTCGGACGAGCGCCCGCCCCCGCCCTCGAGCTCCTCGGCCCGCAGCGCGCGCCGCAGCCGCCGGAGCGCGACGACGTCGAGCGCGCCGACGGGCGAGGTGAGCAGGGCCGCCGCGGTGAACGGGTCCAGCGCCTCGGCGTCGTCCGGGTCCGCGACGCACACGCGGACCGCGGCGAGCAGCGGCGCGACGGCCGGCTCGTCGCGCAGCGGGACGTCGGAGCCGAGCAGCGTGACCGGCACCGAGGCGGCGACGAGCTCGCGGCGCAGCGCCGCGAGGCGTGTCCCGGTACGGGCGACGACCGCCATCCGGTGCCAGGGGGTGCCGTGCAGCAGGTGCTCGGCCCGCAGCTCGCGGGCCACGAACGCGGCCTCCTGCGCGACCGCGGAGAGCACGACGACCTGGACGGGCGCGGCGGCCCCGGGCTCGCCGCCCGAGCCGCTCCCCCGGGGCGCGTCCACCGGACCGGGCGCGTCCTGCGCGCCCGCGTCGACCGGTACGCCCCGGGGCGCTGCACCGCGGTGCACCGCGCCCGCGACGGTGCCGACCTGCGCCGCGACCCGGCGCGTCACGTCCCGCAGCGCGGCGTCCTGCCGCCACGCCGTGCCGAGCACGGCCACGCGCGCCCCGAGCTCGCCGCGCCGGGCACCGTCCCGGCGGACGGGCGCCGAGGCACGGCCGACGAGGCCCGGGCTCGCCCCGCGGAAGGTCTGCACCGCCGCGTCGGGGTCGCCGAGCAGCACGAGCCGTGCGCCGTCGTCGTGCAGCACGTGCAGGAGACGCGCGGTCGCGACCGTCGCCTCCTGGTAGTCGTCGACGACGACGAGGTCCCAGCGCGGCCGGGCGGCGTCGGGCACCTCGTCGTCCCACGCGAGCAGCGCCTCGGCCGCCTCGTCGACCACGATCGCCGGGTCGAACCGGGCGCCCGCGTCCGGCGTCCCCGAGCGCAGCGCGGTCACGTCGAGGTACTCCGCGAAGAGCTGGGCGCCCAGCGACCACTCCGGCCGCTCGTAGCGGTCGCCCAGCGCGGCCAGGTCGGCGGGCGTCAGGCCGCGCTCGGCCGCGCGCATGAGGAGGTCGCGGAGCTCCTGGCGCAGGCCCCGGAGCCCGAGCGCCTCCTCGGGCAGGCCGGGCGGCAGGACCAGGGGCGAGCCCAGGTGCGCGAGGTCGCCCTCCAGGTGGCCCTCCAGCAGCTCGGAGAGCACGAGGTCCTGCTCCGGGCCGGAGATGAGCGTCGGGACGGGCTCCCCCAGCGCGGCCGCGCGCTCGCGCAGGACCGCGAAGGCCGCCGAGGCCGCGGTGCGCACCATCGGCGCCCCGACGGTGCGGCGGGCGCGGGCCGACAGACGGTCGCGGAGCGACGCGGCCGCACGGCGCGACGCGGCGAGGAGCAGGACGCGCTCGGGGGCGAGGCCGTCGGCGAGCGCCGCGAGCACGACCTCCTGCGCGACGAGGGTCTTCCCCGTGCCCGGCGCCCCGACGACGAGCGTCGCGCCCGGCCCGGCCGCCGCGGCGAGCGCGGCGCGCTGGGAGTCGTCGAGCGTGACGTCGGCCTCGTGGTCGCGAGGCCGCGCGACGAGGCGAGGGGCGGTCGTCCGGGGCACGGACCCGATCCCATCACGCGCCACCCACACCGTCGGCATCGCCAACGGCGCGGCGCGACTACGGCACCGGCCACCCGTTGGTCAGGCAGCCCTGGGCCGAGATCGACTGCTGCACCATCACCGGCGCGACGGCGCCCGGGGCCGGGCAGTCCTCGTGGCCGTGCCCGAGGACGTGACCCACCTCGTGGTTCACGAGGTACTGGCGGTACGTCGCGACGTCGTCGCCGAAGTCGGGGGCGCCGAGCACCCAGCGCTCGAAGTTGAGCACCGCGACGCCGGACACGGAGTTGCCGCACGAGTACTTCCCCTCGGTCGCGAGGGGTGCGCACATCCGGTCGGTCGTCGCGGGGCTCGCGAGCACGACGCGGATCGACGCGTCGTCGGACGCCGTCCGGGAGAACGTCACCCCGTCGGGGCCGGACCACCCGCGCGGGTCGTTGAGCGTCGCGAGCACGGCCGTCGCGAGGACCTCGCCGTCCACGGGAAGGCCCTGCTCGACCTCGACCCGCACCGACCGGACGGTGCCCGCCCCCGGCGCCGGGGCCTCCCCCGGGACGACGTCGAGCGCACCCCCGAGGTCGGGCGCGACGACGACGTCGCCCACGAGCCCCGAGCCGGGCTCGGCGACCGGGACCGCGGGCGGCGGCGTGGGCTCCGGCACGGGGTCCGCGGCCGGAGCCGTCGGCGCGTCCGCGGGAGCGAGCGGCGCGACCACGTCCGGGCGCGGTGCGACGAGCTCGCGCAGCTCCGGGGCCCGCACGACGTCGCCCGCGCGCTCCGCGCCGGACCGGCTCGCCGCGTCGGGCTCGTCGCGGACCGGAGCGGGCGGGTCCTCGCGGTCCGCCGTGACCGGGACGGTCATGCCCGCGACGTCCCACACCTCCGCCGTCGCGGCGCCGCCGCCGAAGCCGACGACGAGGCAGGCGGCGACCGCCGCCCCGTGCCGCAGACCCCGCGAGGAGCGCTTCGCGCGAGCTGTCGACGGGCGGTTCGGGGGGGTATGTCTGTCGGGCACCCGCCCATCGTCCCACTCCTCGCGACGCCCGGTCGACAGCGGCCTCCGTTTCCGTATCCTCCCCCCATGACCGGAGCCAGCGAGGGACGCACGCGCGGCACGGCCGGGCCGCCCGTCGCCGCGCGCACCCGGATGCCCCGGGACGAGCGGCGCACGCAGCTCCTGACGATCGCCGAGGAGCTCTTCGCCTCCCACGGCTACCACCACATCTCGATGGACGACATCGCGGACCGCGCCGGGGTCGGCAAGCCCGTGCTCTACCGGCACTTCCCCTCGAAGCTGGACCTCTACCTCGCGCTCATCGACGACCAGGGCGACCGCCTCGTCCGCTCCGTCCACGTCACGCTCGACCCGTTCCGCGAGCCGGCCCCCGGGATCTCCGCGGGCGACGTCGACGCGCTCGCGGTCGACGGGCTCGCCGTCATCGAGGGCATCGTCCGGGCGTACGTCGCCTACGCGCGCACCGCCGGTCGGTCCGCGGCCCTGCTCTTCGAGTCGGACGTGATGCGCGACCCGGTGGTGCGGGCGCGCGTGCTCGCCCCTGACGCCCGCATCGCGGGGGCGTTCGCCGACGTGCTCGTCCGGATCACCGACCTCGACGCGGACGAGGCGCTCGTCGTCTCGCGGACGTGCACGGCCGTGGGCCGGGCGGCGGCGACCGAGGCCGTGCGGCCGGACGGGACCGCCTCGGCCGACGACGTCACCCGGCTCGTCCCGCGCCTCGTCTGGCGCGGCGTGCACGGGATGCTGCGCCGTCCGCGGGCCGGGACCCCGGGCGCGGCGGGGACGGCGTCGGCCGACGTCGTCCTCGGACCGGACGCGGACGCGGCGCTCGACGGGTCGACCGCGGGAATCTGACTACTATCGAACGCGTTGTCGCCGGTGGGACGCCCACGGGCGACCCGAGACCCGTCGTCGCTGCGCCTGGCGCAGCCGCTGTGAGGAGATGTACGTGGAAGTCACGATCGGTGTGCAGAACCTGGCCCGTGAGCTCGTCGTCGACACCGACCTGTCCGCCGACGCCGTGGCGACCGCCGTCGCCGACGCCCTCGGCGGTGCCCCCGCCCTCGAGCTCACCGACTCGCGCGGTCGCCGCGTGATCGTCCCGACGGCGTCGCTCGGCTACGTCGAGATCGGCACCGAGGAGCAGCGCAAGGTCGGCTTCGGCTCGCTCTGACCGCCACGACCTGACCGTCACGACGCCGCCGTCGCGCCCCCGGGCGCGGCGGCGGCTTCGTCATGCCGCCAGGCCCAGGCGGTCCATGCGCCGGGAGTGCTCCGCCGTCAGGCGCGAGAAGACCCACGACTGCGTCGCGGGCGCCGGGCCGCCCGCCGCGGCGTCGGCCGTCGCGTCCACGCCCGCCGCGACGAGCCGGGCGAGGGCGGGCCGCTCGGACAGGACGACGCCGACGACGCCCAGCGCCTCGCCGACAAGGCGTCGACCCCACAGCGCGAGGCGGGACGCGAGCACCGGGTCCGCCGCGGCGGCGTCCGCGATGACGGGGGCGTAGCGCTGCGACGGCGTGTCCTGCGTGAGGGCGTCGACGACGACCGCGCGCGAGCGCTCGTCGAGGCCCTGGGCCGCGAGCAGGCAGAAGTCGTCCGCGACGCCCTGCCCCACGTACCCCTTGAGGATCCCCTCCCACCAGGTGCTCGGGCGGGTGCGGGCGTCGAAGTCGTCGAAGAGGCCGTCGAACGCCGTCATGCAGTCGGCCGGGTCCCCGCCCAGCTCGTCCACGCGGACGAGGACGCGCTCCTGCCGGTCGAGCATCGCCGCCGCGAGCCGGGACAGGGCCTGGCGCTGGCGCAGCGTGGGCGCGTGCGCGGCGTCGCCCGCGAGCCGGCCGAAGCTCGCGAGCTCGGTGTAGGCGACGAGGCCGAGCAGCTCGACCGCGTCCGCGTGGTCCGCCGTGGGCAGGGTCAGGGGGCTCGCGTGCTCGGCGTCGCTCATCGGGCCAGGATAGTTCTCCGATATCATGGCCGACGTACATCGGTTGCCCGGTCGTCCAGACCTCACGCTCGTCACGCGAACGACGACGGCACGGCACGGTCCGCAGCGCGGGCCGGGCCACGACATCCCACGATCGGCTGCCGGCCACGAGGTGCGTACGACCGCGACCGGGAGCCTCCCGGGACCGGGCCCCGTCGGGCCCGCCGACGGTCGCGCGTGCCCGAACGAGACAGAGGCACCAGTGACCACCACAGACGCCACCAGCACCGACGCGACCCCGGACGTGAGCGCCGACGCGACGACCGTCGCCGCGAGCGTCCACGCGGACAACACCACCTTCGCCGACTTCGGCGTGCGCCAGGAGATCGTCGACGCGCTCTCCGACGCGGGGATCGTCCAGCCCTTCCCCATCCAGGCGATGACGCTGCCCGTCGCCATGTCCGGGCACGACATCATCGGCCAGGCCAAGACCGGTACCGGCAAGACGTTCGGCTTCGGCGTGCCGCTGCTGCACCGCGTGGTCGCCCCGGGCGAGCCCGGGTTCGACGAGCTGCCGTCGCCCGGCAAGCCCCAGGCCCTCGTGGTCGTGCCGACGCGCGAGCTCGCGGTGCAGGTCGCGAACGACCTCGGCACCGCCTCGAAGCGTCGTTCCGTGCGCATCGTGCAGCTCTACGGCGGCCGCGCGTACGAGCCGCAGGTCGAGGCGCTGACGCGCGGCGTCGAGGTCGTCGTCGGCACCCCGGGCCGCATGATCGACCTGATGAACCAGGGCCACCTCAACCTCACGCGGGCCGCGATCGTGGTCCTCGACGAGGCGGACGAGATGCTCGACCTGGGCTTCCTGCCCGACGTCGAGAAGATCCTGGCCCGCACGCCCGCGCAGCGCCACACGATGCTGTTCTCGGCGACCATGCCGGGTGCCGTCGTGTCGATGGCGCGCCGCTACATGAAGCAGCCGACGCACATCCGCGCGAACGACCCCGACGACGGCGGCCAGACGGTCAAGAACATCGAGCAGGTCGTCTACCGCGCGCACGCGCTGGACAAGGTCGAGATGCTCGCGCGCATCCTCCAGGCCGACGGCCGCGGCCGCACGATCGTGTTCGCCCGCACCAAGCGCACCGCGGCGAAGGTCGCCGACGAGCTCGTCGACCGCGGCTTCGCCGCCGGCTCGATCCACGGCGACCTCGGCCAGGGCGCGCGCGAGCAGGCGCTGCGCGCGTTCCGCAACGGCAAGATCGACGTGCTCGTCGCGACGGACGTCGCGGCGCGCGGCATCGACGTCGAGGACGTCACGCACGTCGTGAACTACCAGTGCCCCGAGGACGAGAAGACGTACCTGCACCGCACGGGCCGCACGGGCCGCGCGGGCAACAAGGGCACCGCGGTGACGTTCGTCGACTGGGACGACATCCCGCGCTGGTCGCTCATCGACAAGGCGCTCGGCCTCGGCATCCCCGAGCCGGTCGAGACGTACTCGAGCTCGCCGCACCTGTACACCGACCTGCACATCCCCGAGGGCACCAAGGGCCGCCTCCCCAAGGACCGGCGCACGCTCGCCGGGCTCGACGCGGAGGAGATCGAGGACCTCGGCGAGACCGGCAAGCGGCACACGCCGGCCGGCGGGTCGCGGGGTCGCCAGGGCGGCCGGTCGGACGGCGGTCGCAGCCGGGGCGAGCAGGGTGACCGCGGTCGCTCGGGCGGCCGGGGCCGTTCCGGCGGGCGTCGCGCGGAGGGCGAGCGCGCGGGCGGTCGTCCCGAGGGCGAGCAGACCGACGCCGCGGGCGCGCCGTCCGAGAACGCGCCGTCCGAGGGCGGCGAGCGCCGTCGTCGGTCCCGCAACCGTCGCCGCACGCGCGGCGGCCGCCCCGTCGAGCAGGGCGGCGCCGAGGCGACCCAGCCCGCCGAGTAGCCCACCGGGCACCCGCGGCGCCCCGTCTCAGGGCCCGACGACGAACCCCGGGTCGCTCCCCACGGTCACCACGCCGTGGGGAGCGGCCCGGGGTTCGTCGCGTCGAGTCGGTGCAGGTCGGCGCCGGTCAGTGCACGTGCGCGTCGCGGCCTGCGAACCACACCGCGACGCCCTGGACGGCGGCCGCCGCGACGAGCAGGAAGAGCGGCAGCGTCCACGCGCCCGTGGCGTCGTGCGCGAGCCCGAGACCGAGCGGTCCGGTCGCCGCGAGCAGGTACCCGGCGCTCTGCGCCATGCCGGAGAGCTCGGACGTGTGGGCGGCGTCGCGCGCCCGGAGCGCCATGAGAGTGAGCGCGAGGCTGATGCCGCCGCCCTGGCCGAGACCCACCAGCACGACCCAGAGCGCGGCGGCGCCGGGCGCGAGCGCGAGCCCGAGCAGCCCGGACCCGACGAGCGCGACGAGGACGACCCCGATGCCGCGCTGCCGGCGCATGCGCCCGGCGAGGACCGGGGTCACGAACGACCCGAGGATGCCCGCGAGGTTGCACAGCGCGAGGAGCCAGCCGCCCGCCTCCGGCGTCCGGCCGAGCGCGACCATGATCTCCGGGAGCCACGCGTTGACGGCGTAGAAGGACAGCGACTGCATGCCCATGACGACCGTGACCGCCCAGGCGAGCGGGCTCCGCCACACCGTGGAGCGCGCGACCCCGGCCCCCGCGCCGAACGCCGTCGCTCCGGCCGGGTCGGGCCGCAGCGCGCGCGGGACCCACACGAGCACGCCGAGGACGGCGAGCACGCCCCACGTCGCGAGCGCGCCGCGCCAGTCGAGACCGGCCGCGGTCGCGACCGGGATCGTCAGGCCCGCGGCGAGCGCGGCGCCGCCCGACAGCGCCATGGAGTACAGCCCCGTCATGAGGCCGATGCGGTCGGCGAAGTCGCGCTTGATGAGCGCGGGGAGCAGGACGTTCCCGAGGCCGATCGCGCACCCGGCGACGACGGTCCCGGCGAACAGGCCCCAGGTCTCGGGGACCAGCCGGAGCGCGAAGCCGACGCACAGCGCGACGAGGCTCACGAAGAGCGCGCGCTCGAGGCCCCACCGCCGCGCGAGCACGGGCGCGAGCGGCGCGAGGAGGCCGAAGCACAGGACGGGGAGCGTCGTGAGCACGCCGGCCGCCGTCGCGCTGAGCCCCAGGTCGGCGCGGATCTCGCCGAGCACCGGCGAGATCGAGACGACGGCGGGGCGCAGGTTCAGCGACGCGAGGACGATCGCGACGACCGCCCCCACCCCCAGCGGTCGGCGCAGCCCGCTCACGCGTCGGCCTCCGTCGCCCCGGCGTGCTCGGCGGCGGCCTCGACGAGGTGCGCGCGCACGACGTCGATCGTCGCGGCCACCGCGTCCTCGGCCGCGTCGGCGTCGCCGGCCCGGATCGCGGCCACGACCTCCTCGTGGCCGGGGACGTCGCGGTGGTGCACTCGCCGGTCCCCCGAGGGGAAGGTCCGGACGAGCGCGTGGTCGAGGCCGTCGTAGAGGTCCGCGAGCAGCGGGTTGCGGGCGGCGCGCACGACCTCGGCGTGGAACGCGACGTCGGCGGCCTGGAACGTGTCCTCGTCGGCACCGCGGGCCGCGGTCTGAGCCGCGAGCGCGGCGTCGAGCCGGGCGAGCGCGTCCGCGTCGTGCCGGACGGCCGCCGCGCGCGCGGCTCCGCGCTCGAGGATCCCGCGCACGTCGAGCACGTGGAAGGCGTCGGTGGTCCGCGCCCGGCGGGCCAGGGCCGCGTCGAGGCCGTCGGCCGCGCGGACGTAGGTGCCGTCGCCGCGCCGGGGCTCGAGGATCCCGGCGTGCTCGAGGGCCCGCACGGCCTCGCGCACGGTGTTGCGCCCGACGCCGAGCTCGGCCACGAGCTCGGGCTCGGGCGGGATGCGGGTGCCGACGGGCCACTCGCCGCGCGCGACGCGCTCGCTGAGCCGCTCGACGACGAGCTCGGACACCTTGCGGGGAGGGACGATCGGCCGGTTCACCGAAAGAACCTAACATCCCCTGTTTGGACGCGGCGACGGAGTCGCGCGGTACGGGGTCTCTCGTACGGGGATTGACCAGCACGCGCCGCTGGGAGGACCTTGCGCGAGACCGCTCCTCGACGACGAAAGCGAGACCCACCATGGCCCCCACCACCCCACGACGCCGACGGCTGAGCAGGCTGCTCGCGCTCGTCGCCTCGGGTCTCGTCGTCGAGCACGAAGGGCGCGGCGTCCGAGACCTCGACCGACGCCGGGAGGGGGACGAGCCCGAGGTTCTGGACGGTGGCCGTCGTGGCGGGCGGGGAGGTGCAGCCGGCGAGGCTCGCACATCCACCCGCCGCGACCAGGATGACGGCAGCGATCCTGCGCCGCGCCGAGCGTCCGGCCGTGCCTGCCCGTGGATTCATGAGGACCCCTGCCGAACTCGTCGCGCGAACGGCCTCGTCCACGCCGCTGCCGACCCTAGCGCGCCGCCGACGGCGACCGCGAAGCCTCTCGACAGCGCGGCGCCAGCCCGGGGAGCACCTCGCGCGCCGCGGCAGGGCTCGCGGGCCGGCGCGGCCTCAGGCGGCCTGGACGAACTGCGTGACGGCGTCGGCCACGAGCTGGACCGCGATGGCGGCGAGCAGCAGACCGGCGATGCGCGTCACGAGGATGGTCCCGGAGTCGCCGAGCACGCGGTTGATGACGTTCGCGAAGCGCATGGAGAGCCAGAGGCACACGTGCACCGCGACGACGCCCGCGACGATCGCGACCCACTCCGCGACGCCGCCCCCGCGCTCCCCCGCGCGCTGCACGAAGACCATGGTCGCGACGATCGCGCCGGGGCCGGCGAGGAGCGGCGTGCCGAGGGGCACGAGCGCGACGTTGACACCCTTGTTGCCCGACGGCTGCGGTTCCTCCATCTTGCCCGTGAGCAGCTCCATCGCGACGAGGAGCAGCAGCAGGCCGCCCGCGGTCTGCAGCGCGGGCAGCGAGATGTGCATGTAGCTGAGGATCTGCTGGCCGAACGCCGCGAACGCGACGATCACGCCGAACGCGACGAGGATCGCGGTGCGCGCCGCCTGGTTGCGCTGCTTGGCACCCATCGCGCTCGTCAGGCCCAGGAACACCGGCACGGTGCCGGGCGGGTCCATGATGACGAACAGGGTGACGAAGACCTCCGTGAAGAGCCGGACGTCGAAGACCTCGCTCATCGTCCGATCATCGGATCACGTCCAACTGTCCCAGCTCCTCGATCTGCTCCAGCACGGTCGGTGCTGTCGTGTTCTCCCCGAGCCGGTTCGGTTTGCCGGCCCCGTGGTAGTCGCTCGACCCGGTGACGAACAGGCCCAGGGTGCGGGCCAGGTCCTCGAGCCGTGCGCGCTGACGCTCGTCGTGGTCGCGGTGGAACACCTCGAGCCCGGCGAGCCCCGCCGCGGTCATCTCCTCGATCACCGCGTCGGACACGACGCGGCCTCGGCCGTCCGCGCCCGGGTGGGCGAAGACGGGCACACCCCCCGCGGCACGGATCCCCCGCACGGCCGCGACGGCGTCGGGCGCGTAGTGGGGCACGTAGTACGGGGTGTCGGTGGCGAGGATCGTCGCGAACGCCGCCGAGCGGTCGGGCGAGAGCCCTGCGGCGACGAGCGCGTCCGCGATGTGCGGCCGCCCGATCGTCGTGCCCTCGACGGTCTGCGCGAGCACATCATCCCACGTGATCGGGTAGTCCTCGGCGATCAGGTCGACCATCCTCCGCGCCCGGCTCGTGCGCGCGTCGCGCGTGCGGTCGAGCTCCGCGAGGAGCGCCGCGTGCGCCGGGTCGTGCAGGTAGGAGAGCAGGTGCACGCTGATGCCGCCCGAGCGGGCCGAGATCTCCGCGCCGCGCACGAGCACGACGCCGTGGCGCAGCGCGGCGTCCGTCGCCTGCGCCCAGCCGGCGGTCGTGTCGTGGTCCGTGAGCGCGACGACGTCGAGCCCGGCCGCGGCCGCGGCCTCGACGACCTCTCCCGGCGCGTCCGTGCCGTCCGACGCGGTCGAGTGGGTGTGGAGGTCGATGCGCACGGGACCCAGGATAGTGACGGGACACCCGGTCGGCGGCACGGGACCCGCACACGATGTCCACACGGGGCGCCGCCCCTCCCCACGGCCGTCCCAGGCTGGGGTGCCACAGTCGGGAGCGATGACCCCCACGACGCACGCCCCCGCCCCCTCCCCCGTCGCCCTCCGCACCCCGCCCGGCCACCGCACCGACGCGTCCGCCGACGGCTCGGAGCGCCAGCCCGCCGTCGTCTTCGTGCACGGCATGCGCACGTCCGGCGCGATCTGGGACCGCCAGGTGGCGCACGTGCGCGCGCTGGGGCACGACGCCGTCGCCGTGGACCTGCCCGCGCACGGCGTCCGCGCGCACGAGCGGTTCACGCTCGACCGGTCCTTCGAGGTGATCGACGAGGCCGCCGCCGCGTTCGGCCCCGGCCGCCGGGTCGTCCTGGTCGGGCTCTCGCTCGGCGGCTACACGTCGCTCGCCTGGGCGGCCCGCCGCCCGGCGAACCTCGCGGGGGTGGTCGCCGCGGCGTGCACGTCCGACCCCAAGGGCAAGCCCGTCGCGCTCTACCGCGACGTCGCGCGCCTCGTCGTGGCGGGCGGGGGCGCCGTCGGGCGCGGAGCCCGCTGGGCGGCGCGCACGAGCGCGAGCGCATGGGGCACGATCGCCCGGGGCGGGCGCTCGCTCCCGGGCGGCGCGGCGTCGTCGTACGCGCTCGCCGGCCCGGCCGACGCGGGCACGCGGCCCCCGGCCGCGCCGGGCTGGCACGTCGTCACCGACGCGCTGACCCAGCTCGCGGGCCGCTCGTGGCTCGCCCACGTGCGCGACGTCGACGTGCCGGTCTGGCTCGTCAACGGCGCCCGCGACCACATGCGCCTCGACGAGCAGCGCTACCTCGCGGCCGCCGCGGACGCCGCGCTCGTCGTCGTGCCGCGCGCCGGCCACGACGTCAACAGCGAGGCCCCCGAGGCCTTCAACCGCGTGCTCGGGCGCGCGCTCGCGGACTTCGGCCGCGTGCGCGGTGCGAGACTGGGGGCATGACCGACGCCACCCCCGTCACGCCCGAGCCCACGTCCGAGACGCCCGACCAGACCCCCGAGAACGCCGGCGACGGCCAGGACCTGGCCGCGCGCGGCAGCAACCGCTCCCAGCGCCCCGACTCCGACGCGTTCAAGGCCTTCATCACGAGCGGCTGGGCGCCGCGCGCGGAGCTCGACGTCGAGCCCCTGCCCGCCGCTCCCTTCACCGTCGCGCGCCGCGCCGCGCTGTCCTCCCGGTTCCCGGGCGTGCGCCTCGTGGTGCCCGCCGGTCCGCTGAAGACGCGCTCGAACGACACCGACTACCGGTTCCGCCCGCACTCGGCGTTCGCGCACCTGACGGGCTACGGCACCGACCAGGAGCCCGACGCCGTCCTCGTCCTGCACCCGGTCGAGCCCGGCACCGGCGACGGCGGCTCCGGCCATCACGCGGTGCTGTACGTGCGCCCGCTCGCCGCGCGCGACACGGAGGAGTTCTACGCCGACTCGCGCTACGGCGAGTTCTGGGTGGGCGCGCGCCCGTCGCTCGACGACGTCGCCACCGCGACGGGCGTCGAGGCACGGCACGTCGACGAGCTGCGCGACGCGCTCGCCAAGGACGTCGGCCCGGGCGGGGTGACGCTGCTCGTCGTCGCGGGCGCCGACGAGGCGGTGGAGGCGCTCGTGGAGGCGATCCGCGCCGAGGCCGGGGTCGACGACGTCGAGGCGGCCGCTGCCGACCAGCAGCTCTCGGAGGCCGAGTGGCTCGCCCGCGCGGAGGCCGCCTACCGGCGCACGGACGCCGCGCTCGTCGAGGCCGTCTCCGAGCTGCGGCTCGTCAAGGACGCGCACGAGGTCGAGCAGATGCGCGAGGCCGTCGCGGCGACGATCGCGGGCTTCGAGGAGGTCGTGCGGAACCTTCCGCGCGCGGTCGAGCACCGCCGCGGCGAGCGCGTCATCGAGACCACGTTCGACGCGCACGCGCGCCTCGAGGGCAACACTGTCGGCTACGAGACGATCGCCGCGGCGGGCGAGCACGCGACGACGCTGCACTGGATCCGCAACGACGGCGTCGTGCGCACCGGCGAGCTCGTGCTGCTCGACGCGGGCGTCGAGGTCGACTCGCTCTACACGGCGGACGTCACGCGCACGCTGCCCGTGGACGGCGAGTACACCGACGTCCAGCGTCGCGTCTACCAGGCGGTGCTCGACGCCGCGGACGCCGCGTTTGCCGTCGCCGTGCCGGGCGCGCGCTTCCGCGACGTGCACGCCGCCGCCATGGAGGTCGTCGCCGCGCGCCTGGAGGAGTGGGGGCTGCTCCCCGTGAGCGCGGCCGAGTCGCTCTCGCCCGAGGGCCAGCAGCACCGCCGCTGGATGGTGCACGGCACGAGCCACCACCTCGGCCTGGACGTGCACGACTGCGCGCAGGCGCGCCGCGAGCTCTACCTGGACGGGATCCTGGAGCCCGGCATGGTCTTCACGATCGAGCCCGGCCTGTACTTCAAGGCGGACGACCTGGCGGTCCCGGAGGAGTACCGCGGGATCGGCGTCCGCATCGAGGACGACGTGCTCGTGACCGCCGACGGCAACGAGAACCTCTCGGCCGCGCTCCCCCGCCGCCCCGAGGACGTCGAGGCCTGGATGGCGCGACTGCGCGGCTGAGTCGCGGCCGCCCTCGCCGTCAGGCGGGACGCTCGGGCTGGTCCGGCTGCTGCGCGCCGGGGGCGGGCTGCGCGTCGGGCTGCGCGTCGGCCGGCTGGTCCGACGTCGGGCGCATGGCGCCGTAGCGCGGCTCCCCCGTCGGCGTGGTCCAGCGGGGGTCGGGCGTCCGGGCGGGCGGCGCGACCGGGGGCGTGGGCGCGGGGGCGGCGCCCGACGGCGGCTCGGGCGCCGGGGCGGTCGGCGTGGGAGCGGCGGGGGGCGGGGTCGCCCCGGGCGTGCCCCACGTCGGGTTCGCCGGGGCGGCCGGCGCGCGGACCCCGCCCGCGCCCTCCGGCATCCGCGCCAGGAGCTGGCGCGCGTCGCCCGCGCGCTCGGGCGCGCAGAGGATCCCGTACGACGAGGCGACGATCTGGCTCTGCGACGTGAAGTCCCGCTTGCCCTGGGTGAGCGCGTACGACAGCACGGAGAAGAGCAGGCCGAACCCGGCGCCGATCGCGATGGCCGTGAGGACGAAGCCGCCCTGCCCGGAGAACATGAACAGCAGCAGGCCGACGAAGAGCCCGAACCACGCGCCGGACGCCGCTCCCGCGATCGCGACGCGCCCGTACGTGAGCCGGCCCGTCACGCGCTCGACCATCTTGAGGTCCGTGCCGACGATCGTCACGAGCTCGACCGCGAACTTGTTGTCGGAGAGGAAGTCGACCGCCTTCTGCGCCTCGAGGTAGGTCGCGTACGACGCGATCTCCTCACCACGGGGCGGGGTGGGGACACGGGGGACGGCACCCGGGCGTGACATGCTCATTCGCCCAGTCTGTCCTACTCGTGCGGACCGCGCGAGGGCCGCGTCCCCGCGCGTCCGCCGTTCCGTGCCGCCGGGCGACGCCACAGGTCGGAAGGAACGCGCGGCGACCGGGGCGCGTGCGTAGGCTGGCCGCGTGAGCGCAGCCACCACCGTCTTCGTCGCGCGCCTGGCCGGGACCAGCGTGTTCGACCCCATCGGCGACCAGGTCGGACGGGTGCGGGACGTCGTCGTGCTCATCCGCCCCAAGGGCGCACCCCGCGCCGTGGGCCTCGTCGTCGAGGTCCCCGGCAGGCGCCGGGTCTTCCTCCCTCTCACGCGCGTCACGAGCATCGACGCGGGCCAGGTCATCTCGACGGGCCTGGTGAACATGCGGCGGTTCGAGCAGCGCGCGATGGAGACGCTCGCCGTCGGCGAGCTCCTGGAGCGCACGGTCGAGCTCGTCGACGGGTCGGGCTCGGCGACGATCGAGGACCTCGCGATCGAGCGGCAGCGCACCGGCGACTGGCTCGTCACCAAGCTGTACGTGCGGCGCCGCGCGCAGCACAAGGGCACGCTCGGCCTGCGCCGGCGGGGCGACGCGATCGTCGTGGACGTGGGGGCGGTCACCGGCCTGGCGGGCAGCACGGAGGCGCAGGGCGCGGCCATGCTCCTGGCCGCCTACGACGACCTCAAGCCCGCCGACCTCGCGGACGTCATCCACGACCTGGGCGACACGCGCCGGCTCGAGGTCGCGGGCGCGCTCGACAACGAGCGCCTCGCCGACGTCCTGGAGGAGCTGCCCGAGGACGACCAGGTCGCGATCCTCTCCGGCCTCGACACCGACCGCGCCGCCGACGTCCTGGAGGCGATGCAGCCCGACGACGCGGCCGACCTGCTGCACGAGCTCCCCGAGGCGCAGGCGGCCCAGCTCCTCGAGCTCATGGAGCCGGAGGAGGCTCGCGACGTGCGACGCCTCCTCGCCTACGCGGAGGACACGGCGGGCGGCCTCATGACCTCCGAGCCGGTCGTGCTCGGCCCGGAGACGACCATCGCCACCGCGCTCGCGCAGATCCGGCGCAAGGACCTCGCCCCCGCGCTCGCGTCGATGGTGTTCGTCGCACGCCCCCCGCTCGAGACGCCGACGGGCCGGTTCCTCGGGGTCGCGCACTTCCAGCGGCTGCTGCGCGAGCCCCCGCACGCCGCCGTCGGCTCGGTGCTCGACTCCGACGTCGAGGGCGTCGCGCCCGACGCCCCGCTCGGGCGCGTCACGCGCATCCTCGCGACCTACGACCTCCTGTGCGTCCCCGTGCTCGACGCGGAGAAGCGCCTGCTCGGCGCGATCAGCGTCGACGACGTGCTCGACCACATGCTGCCGGACGACTGGCGCGAGAGCGACGACGACGTGGACACGGAGCACGCGCGCGCCGCGCTCGCGCCCGGGTCTCTGCCGCGCCCCGCGGCCCGTGGCGGCGCGACGGGGGTGACCCGTGGCTGACCGCCTCGACACGCCGAAGAGCGCGCGCCGCTCCCTCATCCCGCGGGTCAAGGTCGACCAGGACGCGGTCGGGCGCGCGACCGAGGGCATCGCCCGGTTCCTCGGCACGCCCCGGTTCCTCGTCTACCTCACCGTGTTCTGCGCGGTGTGGATCATCTGGAACTCGTGGGGCCCGGAGGGCCTGCGGTTCGACTCCGCGGAGTTCGGGTTCACCGCGCTCACCCTCATGCTCTCGCTCCAGGCGTCGTACGCCGCGCCGCTCATCCTGCTCGCGCAGAACCGCCAGGACGACCGCGACCGCGTCACCGCCGAGCAGGACCGGCAGCGCGCGGAGCGCAACCTCGCCGACACCGAGTACCTCGCGCGCGAGATGGCCGCCCTGCGCATCGCGCTGAGCGAGGTGGCGACGCGCGACTTCGTCCGCTCGGAGATCCGCAACCTGCTGGAGGAGCTGGAGGAGAAGTCGGCGCGCCAGCCCGACGACGAACCCTCCGACCGCTGACGCGAGATCGACCCGCCCGTCGCCAGATCGACCTCCCGAGGGTCGATCTCGGCCGCTCGGGTCGATCTCGGAGCCGTTACTGCGTGCCCTCGGCCGCGATGCGGCGCAGTCGCTCGGCGAGCGCCGGGTCGCCCTCGACGGTCAGGCCGTCGGCCGGGCCGCGGCCCCACAGCCACAGGTCGAGCGCCCACGCGGGGCCGGAGACCTGCGTCGTGGTCGAGCCCGGCAGGTCGACGAGCTGGGCGACGTCGAGGTCGTACGCGGTGCCGGACTCCGGTCCCGTCCCGGTGAAGCGACCGAAGGCGAGCTCCCAGCTCCGGGGCCGCTCCCCGAACCCGTCCACGACGACCGACACCGTCGCGCCGTCGGGCGTGAACACGCCCCAGCCGGGCACGCCGTCGACCATGACCGACAGCACCTCGTCCACGCCGTCCACCGCGACGTCCGGGTCGGCGGGGGTCACGTCGCGTCCGGCCGTGAGCTCGGCGTCGGCCCGGTGGATCAGCGCCTCGTGCGCCTGCCTGCGCACGACCCAGCCGACGTGCCGCCCGTCGTCGTGCCACGACCAGCACGGCTCGTCGGGGTCGCGACCCGTGAGGGCGGCGACGAGCCGGCTCGTCGAGCGCTGCAGCAGCGCGGGCAGCTCCGCGTCCGACGACGGCCGCGCGAGCGGGGTGACGTCGTCGCCGTCGAGGCCGTGCCCGGGGGACGGCCCGACGACGCGCGCCCAGAAGTCCTGCACCTCCGCGAGGTGGTAGAGCAGGTCCGCGCCGGTCCACTCGGGGCACGACGGCACGCGCGCGTCCGGGGGCGCGCTGCGCACGGCGTCGCCGAACAGCTCGCTGTCCCGTGCGAGGGAGGCCAGGGCGTCCATCCGTGCACCGTAGACCCGTTCGACGCACCACGGCGTGCGATGCGCCTCACGCCCGTGCCGGGACCTAGGTCCCGGCGGACCGCGCCGCGGGCGCGCCTACGATGGGTCCATGCCCGACCCTGTTGCAGACCCGCTCGAGCACGCCGTCCGGCAGGCCCTCACCACGGTCCTCGACCCGGAGATCCGCCGCCCCGTCACGGACCTCGGCATGATCCGCTCGGTCGCGGTCGCGCCCGGTGCGCCGGGCGCGGTCGTGACGGTGGGCGTGGACCTCACGGTCGCGACGTGCCCCATGCGCGACACCCTCTCGCGCGACGTCGCCGCCGCGGTCCGCGCGGTCGACGGCGTCGCGGACGTGCACGTGGACCTGGGCGTCATGAGCGCGGAGCAGCGCGCGGAGCTGCGCACGATGCTGCGCGGCGGCGTGGGCGAGCCCGAGATCCCCTTCGCGAAGCCGGGGTCGCTGACCAAGGTCTACGCGATCGCGTCCGGCAAGGGCGGCGTGGGCAAATCGTCCGTCACGGCGAACCTCGCGGTCGCGCTCGCGGCGCAGGGCCTGGAGGTCGGCGTCGTCGACGCGGACATCTACGGGTTCTCGATCCCGCGCATGCTGGGCGTCGACCGGCAGCCCACGCGGGTCGACAACATGCTCCTGCCGCCGATCGCGCACGGCGTGAAGGTCGTCTCGATCGGCATGTTCGTCCCGCCCGGCCAGCCGGTCGTGTGGCGGGGACCCATGCTGCACCGCGCGCTCCAGCAGTTCCTCGCGGACGTCTTCTGGGGCGACCTCGACGTGCTGCTGCTCGACCTGCCGCCCGGGACGGGCGACATCGCGATCTCCGTGGCGCAGCTCCTGCCGGGCAGCGAGATCGTCGTGGTCACGACGCCGCAGGTCGCGGCCGCCGAGGTCGCGGAGCGCGCGGGGTCGGTCGCCACGCAGACGCAGCAGGGCGTGGTCGGCGTCGTCGAGAACATGTCGTGGCTCGAGCAGCCCGACGGGTCGCGCCTGGAGGTCTTCGGCTCCGGCGGGGGCGAGCGCGTCGCGGCGAACCTGTCCCGCGCCACGGGGACCGACGTCCCGCTCCTGGGCCAGGTCCCGCTCGACGTGTCGCTGCGCGAGGCGGGCGACGGCGGCACCCCCGTGGTCCTCGCCGACCCCGGTTCGCCCGCGGCCGTCGCGCTGCACGACGTCGCGCTCGGGCTCGCGCGGAGGCCGCGCGGCCTCGCGGGACGCTCGCTCGGGGTCACGGTCGTCTGACGCCTCCCAGCCGGGGCCCCGGGCGCCGCGTGCCGGGGCGTCCGACCGGGGCGCCCGGGGCCGTGCCGGGCACCCGCCACGTCCTCCCGCAGGACCCCTGTCTTTTCTCCGCGCCACGGTATAGTCTCGCCCGCATCTCGTCAGGGGGACGGCCGTCGGGCCGGTGAGGGGGATCATTCCGTGGCGTCGTCGCCGCTCTGCCCTGCCCTCATACGCCTCGACACGCCCTCGTGCACTCCCGGTCGCCCTCTCAGGGCACGCTTCGCCCGTTACCGGGCGGTGACCTCCGGGTGGAGAGATCGCGACGGAACTCCTCCCCAGGGATGACGACACCCCCGTTCCGCACGCCCTAGCCTCGGGCCGGGCGTCCACGCCGCCCGCCGCCAGCAGCACCCGCTCGCCGACCGTCACCGTCGTCCCGCCACCGTCGCCCAGGAGCCCGCACGTGGGTATCACCCGCCGGATCGTCTTCCCCGCCCTCCGCATCGTCGTCTGGGGGGTCATCGCCGCCGCGCTCGCCGTGATCGCCTTCCGGTCGGCGCCCGAGCCACCCGCCGACCCGGCCGCGCCCTCCGCGGAGCTCGTCGAGCCGCGCGTCGCCGTGACCACGGGCGACGTCACCAACACCGTCACCCTGACCGGGCAGATCGTCGCCGACCCGGCCGCGCCGCAGAAGGTCACGCAGCGCGGCGTCGTGACGGCGGTGCACGCCAAGCCCGGCGACGTCGTCGAGGCCGGTGCGCCCCTGCTCGAGGTGACACTCACGGAGCCGCAGGAGCCGGTGACGAAGACCGACCCCGAGACCGGCGAGGTCACGGTCACCGAGCGTCGGCCGAAGGTGACGAAGGAGACCGTGACGGCCACCACCGCCGGCACGGTCGCCACGTTCACGGCCCTGAAGGACCAGGAGGTCGCCGTCGGTGAGGACTTCGCGTCGGTCTCCCCCGGGACGCTCTCCGTCACGGGCAGCATGGTCGCCGAGCAGCAGTTCCGCCTGCTCCAGATCCCGACCGAGGCGACGGTCACCGTCACCGGGGGGCCCGCGCCGTTCACCTGCACGAACCTGCGCATGGGCACCGCCGCGGCTCCCGCCGGGACGCCCGAGGAGGGCGCGAGCGACCCCGCCGCGGGTACGACCTCGGCGAGCGTCACGTGCGCCGTCCCGGGCGACGTCACCGTCTTCGCCGGGCTCGCCGCCGAGCTCGAGATCACCGCCGGCTCGGTCGAGGGCGCCCTCGTCGTGCCCGTGACGGCGGTGCTCGGCCGGGTCGAGCAGGGCAAGGTGTGGGTCGTCGGCACCGACGGCGAGCCCGAGGAGCGCGCGGTCACGCTCGGCATCACCGACGGCAGCGTCGTCCAGGTCACCGAGGGCCTCGCCGAGGGCGACGAGGTCCTGGAGTTCGTGCCCGGCCAGGACGTCGTGCCGGTCCTCGACCCGATGACCGGCGAGGTGATCGGGGGATGAGCCTCCTGGAGCTGCGCGGGGTCGCCCGCTCCGTCCTCCTCCCCGACGACCGCGAGCTGGAGATCCTGCGCGGCATCGACCTGACCGTCGACGCCGGCGAGCACGTCTCGATCGTCGGGCGGTCGGGCACCGGCAAGTCCACCCTGCTCAACATCCTCGGGCTCCTCGACACCCCGACCGGCGGCGAGTACCTGCTCGACGGCGTCCCCATCGGCCGGCTCTCCGGACGCGCCCGGGCGCGTCGCCGCGGGACGGACTTCGGGTTCGTCTTCCAGCAGTTCAACCTCCTCCAGGGCCGCACGGCGCTCGAGAACGTCGTCGCCCCGCTGCTGTACGCGCGCGGCCGGCAGTTCTGGCAGCGCAGGACGCTGGCCGCGGAGATGCTCGACCGCGTCGGCCTCGGCGACCGCCTCGACACCCGCCCGGAGAAGCTCTCGGGCGGCGAGCAGCAGCGCGTCGCCATCGCCCGCGCGCTCGTGCGCGTGCCCCGCGTGATCCTCGCCGACGAGCCCACGGGCGCGCTCGACGTCGACACGGGCAGCGAGGTGATGGACCTGCTCGACACGATCGCGCGCGAGAACGGGTCGGCCCTCATCGCCATCACGCACGACCTCGCGGTCGCGTCGCGCGCAGCCCGCCAGTTCCGGCTCGCCGACGGCGTGCTCACCCCGATCGCCATCAGCGCGCGCAGCGCCGGGTCGCTCGCGGCGCTCGACGCCCCGGGCGCGCGCCCCGGGACCGAGGACGCCGCAGGCCCCTACGGGCCCGGGGCGGACGGCGTCGCCGCGCCCGCGCTGGAGGCCGGCGACGACCAGGCGGAGCACGTCGCCCGCCCGCTGGTCGCCTCGCGCGGCTCCGTCCCGCGGGCAGGGGACGCGGCGTGACCGGGGTCGTCGGCGCCGTCCTCGAGGCGTGGGACGAGCTGCGGGTCCACAAGGTCCGCGTCCTGCTCGCGCTCGTCGGCGTCGCGGTCGCGGTCTGCGCGATCACGGCGATCTCCGCGGCCGGCGAGATGCTGCGCCAGGTCTCCGCCGAGCAGAACGACCGCTGGGGCGGTCGCGCCGCCACCCTCCAGGTGTCGGCCTGGCCGACCGGCGAGGGCGGGAGCGTCATGCCCGCGCCCGAGGAGTACGAGCGGGTGTTCGACGAGGTCGTCGAGCGCTACGCGATCGGCTACTCGTCGATGCTGCGCGACGCGCCCGCGCCCGTCCGCTTCCCCGACGGCACGCGCGAGGTGTACACGACCGGCGTCGAGGCCGACTGGGCCACGATGCACCGCTTCGAGGTGACGTCGGGCCGGTGGTTCACCGATGCCGACGCCGACCGCCTCGCGCCCGCGCTCGTCGTCAACCAGGCGTTCCTCGACGCGCTCGGCGGTGTGACCGTGGCCGAGCACCCGACCGTCACGATCGGGGGCGACAACCCGGTGGTCGCGACCGTCGTCGGGGCGTTCCCCGACGACTGGCCGCAGGCCGAACCGCAGGCCTACGTCCTCGTGGACGCCCAGTCGGCCTGGGTCACCCCGGAGTCCCTGGAGATGACCGGCCCGCCACGGCTCGAGCTGTGGGTCCCCGACGAGCTCGCCGACGGGCTCGTCGAGGCGATCCAGCGCGACGTCGCCGGGGCTCTCAGCGGCACGCAGGCCGAGGTCTACCGGTCGGACTCGGCGAGCTACGGCGTCGTCGACGGCGCGATCCGCTGGGTCGTGCTCGGCGTCAGCGTGATCGCGCTCCTGCTCGGCGGCCTCGGCCTCGTCAACATCGCGCTCGTCACCGTGCGGTACCGGATCCGCGAGATCGGGATCCGCCGCAGCTTCGGGGCGAGCTCGGGCCGCGTCTTCTTCTCCGTGATGATGGAGAGCGTCGTCGCGACGACCGTCGCGGGAGTGCTGGGCGTGACCGTCGCGGTCGTCGCGCTGCACAACCTCCCGCTCGACGCGCTCATGGGCTCGGCCGTCCAGGACGCCCCCGGCTTCCCGTTCTCCGCCGCGGTGACCGGGATGCTCGCCGCCGTCGGGATCGGCGCGCTCGCGGGCCTCCTCCCGGCGCTCGTCGCCGTCCGCGTCAAGGTGATCGACGCGATCCGCTACTGACCGACCGTCACGACGACGTCCGTCGTGCTCGACCGCTCCGCCCACAGCCAGGAACACCAGACAGGGGATGCAGGACATGACACGACGACTCACGGCTCGCGCCACCACCACCGCGATGGTGCTGGGGGGTGCGCTCCTGCTCGGGGCGTGCTCGTCGGGCGCCGACCCGTCGACCGCCGAGGCGGACAGCCCGCTGAACGCCTTCTTCGAGGACGTCTACGGGGACTGGGACGAGGAGAAGATGCAGGCGGAGCAGCGGGAGATCGAGGAGGCGACCGCCCGCTGCATGACCGAGCAGGGGTTCGAGTACCAGCCGGTCGACCAGACCGGGATGAGCTTCACGTCCGAGGAGGACGCCGAGCGCGACCCGGAGCAGTACGCGGCGGAGTACGGGTACGGCTTCACCCTCTACGAGGAGCCGTCCGCGGAGGAGCAGGCGGAGATGGACGCCTGGGTCGACCCGAACCAGGAGTACGTGGAGGCCATGTCCGAGTCGGAGCAGAACGCCTACTACGAGGCGCTCTACGGCGACATGGCGAGCATGGAGTACGACGAGGACGAGGAGATGCCGGAGTACGACCCGAGCCAGGCCGGCTGCCAGGGTGCCGCGCAGGAGGAGGTCTACGGCGACCAGAACGCCCTCTGGGAGAGCGAGGAGATGACGGCGTTCAACGAGGCGACGACCCAGCTCTACGAGGACATCGCCGCGGATCCGCGCCTCAAGGAGGTCGACACGGCGTGGGCCGGGTGCATGGCTGACGCGGGCTTCACCGGCTACGCCTCCCCGCAGGAGGCGATGGACGACATGATGGAGCGCTCGAACGCGCTGTGGGAGGGTTCCGACCCGGAGGGACCGAGCGAGGAGACCCTCGAGGCGGCCAAGACCCTCGAGCGGGACACCGCCGTCGCCGACGCTGCCTGCCAGAAGGAGGTCGGCTACCAGGAGGTGCACCTGGACGTCCAGGTCGACCTCGAGACGACCTTCGTCGAGGAGCACCAGGCGGAGCTGGAGACGATCCGCGACCTCATGGCGGAGGCGCAGCGGTGAGCGTGGACGACACCCGGCTCCTCGACCCGGCGACGAAGGACCCCGCGGATCCGGACCCGCAGGACGGTCTCGGGCGCCGTCGGCTCTCGCTGACGGGGCACCGCCTGGTGTGGTTCGTCGCGGGCGTCGCGGTCCTCAGCCTGGTGGCCGGCATCGTGCTCAGCCGGCTCGTCGTCTCGCCGGCGCAGGCGGCCGCCGACGCCGAGCCTCCCGAGGCGGGCCTCATCACCGTGCCCGTGGAGCGGCGGACGCTCGCGAACGACGTGACGCTGCGCGCGGACGCGACGTACGACGACGCGGTGTCGGTGAAGATCGAGACCGGCGACCTGGGTGGTCCCGCGGTCGTCACGGGGCAGGTCCCCGAGGTCGGCGCTGAGCTGGGCGCGGCGGGCGTCGCGCTGGAGATCGCGGGGCGCCCCGTGATCGTGCTCCCGGGCGAGCTCCCGGCGTACCGGTCGCTGCGCGTGGGGGTCTCCGGTCCTGACGTACTCCAGCTCAAGGCGGCGCTCGGTGCCGTGGGCATCGACCCGGGGCGCGCCGACAGCGACCTGTACGACGCCGCGACGGCCACCGCCGTCGAGAAGCTCTACGCGCAGGTCGGCTACCCGGCGCCGTCGGCCGCGGAGGAGGCCGCGCTCGCGCTGTCGAGCGCGCGCGAGGGCGTGCGCGCGGCGGAGGACGCGCTCGAGGGGGCGCGCGCCGCGCTCGCGGCGGCGCAGACCGGGGCGAGCGACGTGGAGAAGCTGCAGGCCGACAACGCAGTCCGTGCCGCGGAGCGCGCGGTGGCGGCGGCGCAGGCCGAGGGCGGCGACGTCGCGGGCGCGCAGGACGAGCTCCGGCTCGCCCAGGCGCAGCGGGCCGAGCTCGACCGCCCGCGCCAGACGGCGGCGGAGAGCGCGGGCGTCGAGTCGGCGCGGCGGCAGCTCGCCGACGCGCAGGAGGCCCTCGAGGAGGCGCGGACCCAGACCCTCACGGCGCTGCCGGCGAGCGAGGTCCTCTTCCTCGCCGGTCTGCCCCGCCGCGTGGACGAGGTGCAGGTCGAGCGGGGCAGCACGATCGAGGGGCCGGTCATGTCCGTGTCCGGGGCGACGCTCGTGCTCGAGGCGTCGGCGGCGGCGTCCGACGCCGAGCTGCTCGAGGTGGGAGCCGCAGCGACGCTCACGCTGCCGGACGACTCCGAGGCGACGGCGACCGTGACGGCCGTCGAGCCCGCGTCGGCCGCGAAGGACGGCGAGGGCGAGGGCGAGGAGAAGAGCGGCGGCGCCGGTCGCTTCACCGTCTCGCTGGCGCCCGACGCCCTCACGCCCGAGCAGGTCACCGCCCTGCAGGGCCAGAACGTGCGCATCCGCGTCCCGGTCAGCTCGACCGGGGGCGAGGTGCTCGCCGTCCCGCTCGCGGCGCTCACCGCGGGGCCGGGGGGCGAGTCGCGCGTCGAGGTCCGGCGCGGGTCGGGCGACGACGCGACGACCGAGCTCGTGGACGTCGAGACGGGGCTCGCGGCGCAGGGGTTCGTCGAGATCGTCTCCGCCGACGGCGAGCTCGACGAGGGCGACCTGGTGGTGGTCGGCGAGTGACCTGGACCGAGCTGGGGCTCCCGGGGACCGACCCCGGCGGCGGCCCCGACGCGGTGGCCCCGGGAGCGCCCGACGGCACGAGGTCGACGGACGCGGCCGCGGACGGTGCCGACGCCGGGAGCGCGCCCGCCGCGGTCGTCGACCTCGTCGACGTGTCGCGCAGCTTCCCGGGCCCGCCCCGGGTGGACGCGCTGCGCGGCGTGAGCCTGCGCGTGGACCCCGGCGAGTACGTGTCGATCATCGGCCCGTCGGGCTCGGGCAAGTCCACGCTGCTCAACATCCTGGGCCTCCTCGACCGCCCGACGTCGGGCGAGTACCTGCTCGACGGCGTCCCGACCGGGAGCGCGTCGGAGTCGGTGCGCTCGGGCCTGCGCGGCGGTCGGATCGGCTTCGTCTTCCAGTCCTTCCACCTGCTGCCGCAGCGCACCGTGCTCGACAACGTCCTGCTCGCGACCCTGTACAGCGGCGTGCCGCGCGGGGAGCGGGAGGAGCGGGCCCGCACGGCGCTCGAACGAGTGCACCTCACGCACCGGACGACGTTCCACCCGACCACCCTCTCCGGCGGCGAGCGCCAGCGGGTCGCGGTCGCCCGGGCGATCGTGGCCGCGCCGCACCTGCTGCTCGCGGACGAGCCCACGGGCAACCTCGACTCGACGAACTCGGCGGAGGTCATGGACCTGTTCGACGAGCTCCACGGGGACGGGCTCACGCTGGCCGTCATCACGCACGACCCGGTCGTCTCCGCGCGCGCCCAGCGGCGCGTGCGGATCGCGGACGGCCGGCTCGAGGAGCTGGACCGGTGAGGGCGCCGTGGGACCGGGTCCGGCACGCCCGTCGACGGGGCGCGGAGCGTCCCGGGCGCGACGTCCGGCTGCGCGTGCGCGGGCGCGACCGCTTCGGCGCGCGCGACCTGTTCTCCGAGGCGGCGCACGGGATCGCCGCGCGGCCCGGCCGGCTCCTGCTCACCGTGCTCGGGACCGTCCTGGGGATCGCGTCCGTCGTCGTGACGGTCGGCCTCGCGCAGACCGCCGCCGGGCAGATCAGCAAGCAGTTCGACGCGGTCGCGGCGACGCAGGTCGTCGTCGAGCCGAAGACGACGACGCTCATGTCGGGCGAGGAGCGCGCCGTCGCGCAGCTTCCGTGGGACGGCCCCGAGCGCGTGCTGCGCCTCGCGGGCGTCGAGGAGGCGGGGGCGGTCGCGGCCGTGGACGTCGCGGGGGCCTCCGTCACGGCGGTGCCCGTCAACGACCCGTCGGTCGCCGCCCAGGCGAGCCCGGACGTCGTCGCCGCGACGCCGGGGCTCCTGGGCGCCGTGCGGGGCGAGGTCGTCACCGGTCGGTTCTTCGACGCCGGGCACGACGCGCGCGCCGACCGCGTCGCGGTCCTCGGTGCCCGGGCGGCCGAGCGGCTCGGGATCAACCGCGTGGACCGCCAGCCGTCGGTCTTCGTGGGCGAGCGGTCGTACACGGTGATGGGGATCGTCGACGACGTGCAGCGCCGTACCGACCTGCTGGACGCCGTGATCCTCCCCGCCGGCACGGCGCGTGCCGACTTCGGGGTCGGCGCCCCGGAGGAGCTGCAGCTGCGGATCGCGACGGGCGCGGGGAGCGTCGTGGCCCGGCAGGCGCCCGTCGCGCTGGACCCCAACGCCCCGGAGGGCTTCGTGGTCAAGGCGCCCACGTCGGGCTCGGCGCTGCGGGAGAACGTCCAGGCGGACGTCAACGCGATCTTCCTCGCGCTCGGCGGCATCGCGCTCCTCGTCGGCGGGGTGGGGATCGCCAACATCACGCTGCTCTCCGTCATGGAGCGGGTCGGCGAGATCGGGCTGCGGCGCGCCCTGGGGGCGACCCGGCGCGACATCGGCGCGCAGTTCGTCGTGGAGTCGGTCGTCGTCGGGCTGCTGGGCGGCCTCGTCGGGGCCGCGCTGGGCGTGATCGCGGTGGTCGTCGTCTCCGTGGTGCAGGAGTGGACGCCGATCCTCGACGTCCGCATGGCCGTCGGGGCGGCGCTCCTCGGCGGCGTGGTCGGCCTCCTCGCCGGCACCTACCCCGCGCTCAAGGCCGCGGCGATCGAGCCGATCGCGGCGCTCCGCGGCGGGACCTGACCGCACGGGTCGCCCGAGTGGTCGCCCGGGTCGCCCGGTCGGGACGAGTGCCTGACCGGGCGTCCCGCCGGGCGATCCGTCGTCGTCAGCCTGCGCGCAAGCAACACGATGTTTGGTCGTGTTTGATCGTGTTGGATTTCTCGGCGATGTGGACAATACTGTTCGCATGCTCGCCTCACAGCGCCAGGAGCGCATCCTCGCGGAGATCCGGGACCACGGCGCGGTCCGCATCGGCGACCTGACCCGAGAGCTCGGGGTGTCGGACATGACGATCCGGCGCGACCTCGTCGAGCTCGCCGACCAGGGCCTCGTCCGCAAGGTCCACGGGGGCGCCGTCGCCCCGCACACGACCGCGCACGAGCCGGGCTTCGCCGCCAAGAGCTCGCGCGAGGCCGCGGAGAAGGAGGCCATCGCGACGGCCGCCGCCCGGCTCATCACCGCGAACGCGTCGGTGGCGCTCAGCGCCGGCACGACGACGCACCTGCTCGCGGCCCGCATCGCCGCGGACCCCGCGCTGCGCCCCCTGACGGTGGTCACGAACTCGCTCCCGGTCGCCGAGATCCTGCACCGGGCGAACGACCCGCGCCTGGAGACGATCCTCACCGGCGGCAGCCGCACCCCGTCCGACGCGCTCGTCGGCCCGCTCGCCGAGTCCGCGCTCGCGGGCCTGCGCGTCGACCTCGCGTTCGTCGGCGCGCACGGCGTGGACCCGGAGATCGGGCTCACGACCCCGAACCTGGACGAGGCCGCGACCAACCGCGCGCTCATCGAGTCCGCGGGGCGCACCGTCGTCCTCGCCGACCACACGAAGTGGCACACGACCGGGCTGCGCGTCTTCGCGACGTTCGCCGACGTGGACGTCCTCATCACCGACGCCGGGCTCGCCGAGGACCAGCGCGCGCGGGTCCAGGACCTCGTCGAGCAGCTCGTCGTCACCTGACGGCGGACCGCAGCCGCCTCCTCCCCCACCGCACCGCGATCGGAACACCGCACGCATGAACCCGCACCTGCGCCGCACCTCGACCCACCTCGCCGACGGCCGCGAGCTCGTCTACTTCGACGACTCGCCCGCGTACGTCTCGGGTGAACGCTCACGTCGGCTCGACGACCCGCGGCCGCTGCCCGACCGGTTCGCCCCGGTGCCCGGCCCCGACGGGACCCCGCGCCCGTACGTCGGCCCCGAGATGCGCCGCGACCCCCTCACGGGCGACTGGGTCCCGCTCGCCGCGCACCGGATGAACCGCACGTTCCTCCCCGCGGCCGACTCGTGCCCGCTGTGCCCCGCGCGCCCCGGCGCCGCGTACTCCGACGGCGAGGTCCCGGACACCGACTACGACGTCGTCGTCTTCGAGAACCGCTTCCCGTCGCTGCAGCGGGTCCCCGGGGTCGAGGACGCCGTCGTCGCGGACGCGCCGCTCCAGCTCCACGCCCCGGCTGCGGGCCGGTGCGAGGTCGTGTGTTTCTCGAGCGACCACCGCACGTCGTTCGGCGCGCTCTCGCCGCAGCGCGTGCGCACGATCATCGACGCGTGGGCCGACCGTACCGCCGCCCTCGGGGCCGAGCCGGGCGTGGAGCAGGTCTTCTGCTTCGAGAACCGGGGCCAGGAGATCGGCGTCACGCTGCACCACCCGCACGGGCAGATCTACGGCTACCCCTACGTCACGCCCCGCACGCGGGCGCTGCTCGACGAGGCGCGCGAGCACCACCGCAGCACGGGCCGAAGCCTGCTGCGCGACGTCCTCGACTCCGAGCTCGCGGACGGGCGCCGCGTCGTGCTCGAGACCGAGCACTGGGTCGCCTACGTGCCGTTCGCGGCGCGCTGGCCCGTCGAGGTCCACCTCGCCCCGCGACGCGACGTGCCCGACCTTCCGGCCCTCACCGACGCCGAGCGCGACGACCTCGCGACCGCCTACCTCGAGCTCCTGCGCCGCCTCGACCGGTTCTTCGAGACGGCCGACGGCGACCCCATCCCGCTCCCCTACATCGCCGCGTGGCACCAGGCGCCGGCGCACGAGGGCCGCTCCGTCGCGGACGGGGGCACGGACGACGTGACGCTCGCCCGGCTGCACCTCCAGGTCTTCTCCGTCCTGCGCGCGCCGGGCAAGCTCAAGTACCTCGCCGGCTCGGAGTCCGGCATGGGCGCGTGGATCAGCGACACGACGCCCGAGCGGATCGCGGCGCGGCTCCAGGAGCTCGCCCCGTCGAGCGCGGCGCGCGGGTGGGTCCGCTCGTGGTCCGACGACGACGGCGCGGCCCGGGCTCGCGCGGTCTTCGCCACCGCGTTCGGGGCCGACGCGGCCGCCCCCCGTGCCGAGACCGCCCGCGAGCACGAGGACGACGTCCACGTCTGGGCGGCGCCCGGCCGCGTCAACCTCATCGGCGAGCACACCGACTACAACGCGGGCCTGTGCCTGCCGATCGCGCTCCCCCACCGCACGTTCGTCGCGCTGCGCCCGCGCACGGACTCGGTCATCCGGCTCGCGTCGGCCCAGGCGCCCGGCGAGACGTGGACGACGACGCTCGACGACGTCGCGCCGGGCACGGTCGCGGGCTGGGGCTCGTACGTCGCGGGCGTCGCCTGGGCCCTGCGGGAGCACCTCGTCGCCCAGGGCGCCGACCCCGGCGCGATCACGGGCTTCGACGCGGCGGTCGACTCGAGCGTCCCGTTCGGCGCCGGGCTCTCCTCGTCGGCCGCGCTCGAGTGCGCGGTCGCGGTCGCGCTCGACGACGTCGCCGGGCTGGGCCTGGCCGCGACCGACGCCGGCCGCGCCGCCCTGGCCGCCGCGAGCGTCCGCGCCGAGAACGAGATCGCGGGCGCGCCGACGGGCGGCATGGACCAGTCCGCGTCCCTGCGCGCGCACGCCGGGCACGCGCTCCTCCTCGACTGCCGGCCCGGGCTCGACCCGGTCGAGTCCGCCGAGCAGGTCCCGTTCGACCTCGACGCCGCGGGCCTCGCCCTGCTCGTCGTCGACACGCGCGCCGAGCACCGGCTCGTCGACGGCCAGTACGCGGCGCGGCGCGCGACGTGCGAGGACGCCGCCCGCACGCTCGGGCTGGGCTCCCTGCGCGAGCTCGCGGACGCCGTCGCCGCGAGCGACGACCCCACCGGCACCCTCGCCGTCGCCCTGGAGAAGCTGGCCGACGGCGTCGCGCGCCGCCGCGTGCGTCACGTCGTCACGGAGATCGGCCGCGTGCGCGATCTCGTCGCGCTCCTGCGCGACGGCCGCCCCGACGCCGTCGGGCCGCTCATGAACGCGTCGCACGCGTCGCTGCGCGACGACTACGAGGTCTCGAGCGTCGAGCTCGACGTCGCCGTGGACGCCGCGCGCGTCGCCGGCGCCCTCGGTGCGCGCATGACCGGCGGCGGGTTCGGCGGCTCCGCGATCGCGCTCGTCCGCGCCGACCAGGTCGAGGCCGTCGCCGACGCCGTCCGCGCGGCGTTCGAGCGTGAGGGCCTCGGCGCCCCCGGCTTCCTCCTCGCGACCCCGTCCGCACCGGCCGAGCGCGTCGCCTGACCCGACACGACCTCACGCACCGCCGAGCACGACATGAGGGTCGCCATGTGCCGCAGGACGACCCTCGTGTCGTGCTCGGCGGGGCCGGGACGTCTCAGAGGTCGTAGGTGACGACGAGCGGGGCGTGGTCGCTCCAGCGCTCGTCGTGCGACGGCGCGCGGTCGACCTCGACCTTGACGGCGCGCTCGGCGAGCGACGGCGTGGCGAGCTGGTAGTCGATGCGCCAGCCCGAGTCGTTGTCGAACGCGCGCCCGCGCCACGACCACCACGTGAACGGGCCGGGGCCCTCGCCGCCGTGGACGCGGCCGAGGTCGACGAGGCCGATCTGGCCGAGCCAGGTGTCGACGTACGCGCGCTCCTCCGGCAGGAAGCCGGCGCTCTTGAGGTTGCCGCGCCAGTTCTTGATGTCGACGTTGTGGTGCGCGATGTTGAGGTCGCCCGCCAGGACCACCTTCTCCCCCGTGGCCGCGAGCTCGCGCAGGCGCGCAGTGACCTTCTCGAGGTAGGCGTACTTCGCGACCATCGTCTCCGGCTGGCTCACGGTGCCGGAGTGGATGTACGCGGAGATCACGGTGAGGCGACCGCCGTCGGGCAGCTCGAGGTCCGCCTCGACCCAGCGGCCCGTGTCGACGGGCGGCTCCGGCTCGCCGGCGCCCAGCCCGACGCGCACCGCCGAGACGGGCAGCCGGGACGCGACGGCGACGCCGGCCCGGCCCTTGATGTCGCACGCCTGGTGCGCGACGTGCCACCCGTCGAGGAAGTCGTTCACGATCGAGTCGGGGGCGCGGACCTCCTGGAGCAGGAGGACGTCGGGCGTCCGGGACGCGATCCAGGCGTCCATCCCGCGGCGGTAGGCGGCACGGATGCCGTTGACGTTGGCGGTGGCGATGGTGAGCAAGTGGGCTCGTCCTCCCTCGATGACGGTCGCGCGCGGCTGCCAGGACGGCCGCGGCACGCCGGCCATCCCATCACACGCCACCGACAGGACGGCTCCCTCTCGTCACGCGGGCGGCGTGGTCTCGCTCACGCTCACGAGGGCGACGCGGGCGGGCCGGAACGCGCCGGCGAGCACCGCCGACACCGCGGCGAGCACGGCGAGGACGACGAACCCGACCCGGAGGTGGTGGGCGGTCGCGAAGACGCCCGTGAGCACGCCGCCGAGCACCGCGCCCGCGTAGGTGAAGACGTTGAGGCGCGCGACCGCACGGTCCGTGACCGTCGCGACGATCCCGGCGGAAGGTTCGACCGGAGCCACGCCCGCGTCCACGTCGACGAGCACGTCCTCGACGACCCGGTCGACCCCGACGGCGTCCTCGACGCGACCGCCCGAGGTCGCGGGCCCGGTGCTCACCGAGCCTGCCGCCACCGCCTCGCGGGCCCGGTCCCCGATCGCCGAGAAGGCGAGGGGCGCGACGACGCCGAGCCCGAGCCCGGTCGCCGCGAGGCCGAGCACCGCGACGGGCCAGGCGGGGGCCGCCGCCACCGCGACGAACCCGAGGGCGCCGAGCGTGCCGCCCAGCCGCACGACACGCACCCGGCCGAGACGCTCGACGAGGCCGTCGCCGACGAGCCGCTACACGATGAGGGCCGCCTGGTACGCCGCGTACCCCAGGGGTGCGGCGGCGGCGCTCGCCGCGAGGACGTCGCGCAGGAACGTCGCGCTCCAGCTCGACACGGCCGAGTCGGCGACGGGGAACGCGAGCATCCCCGCGCCGAGCAGCGCGATCGTGCCCGCCGCGACCCACGGCACGGTCCCGAGCGCTGCCACGCCGCGGCCGTCGTCCGCGACCCCGACCGCTACCGGGCCCGCCTCGGTCGGCCGCTCGGTGCCCGGAGTCCCGCCCGGGGCCACGGCGCCCGGGACGGTGGTGCCGCCGTCGGGCAGCCGTAGCGCGAGCCAGACGGCGCCCGCGGCCACGAGGAGCGCCACGAGCGGGAGCGCGACCGGCTGGCCGAGCCCGACGAGCGCGCTGCCCGACACGGCGAGCGCGCCGAGCACGCCGCCGGCGGCGTTCGCGGCGAAGAACGACGCGAGCAGGCTGCGCCCGTGCGCGCGCTCGACGTCGATCCCGAGCATGTTCATCGCGGCGTCGACGGCGCCGAGCGCAAGCCCGTAGAGCCCGATCGCCACGAAGAACGCCGGCCACGACGGCGCGAGCCCGACGCCCGCCACCGCGAGCGCCGCGAGCAACAGGCCGCCCACGACCACGGCGCGCGCGCCGCGCAGCGCCGCCACGACGCCGGACAGCGCGCTGCCCAGCCCGGCGAAGACGCAGACGCCCAGCACGACGAGCGTGACGACGTCGTCGCCCATGCCGAGCCGTTCCTTGTACCCGGGGATGCTGGTGAGCACCACGGCGAACCCGAAGCCCTGCACGGCGTACGCCGCCGTCGTCGCGATGCGCGCCCTCGTCACCCGCGCAGACTAGCGCCTGCGAGCCGCCCCGGGAACGCCGCAGGGCGCGGCCGTGGTGATCCACGACCGCGCCCTGGGAGAGGTCAGACGGAGGCGCGCTCCGCCGCGTCGACGACGTTCGCGAGGAGCATCGCGCGCGTCATGGGCCCGACCCCGCCGGGGTTCGGCGAGATCCAGCCCGCGACCTCGGCGACGTCGGGCGCGGCGTCCCCGACGACCCGGCTCTTGCCCGTCTCGGGGTCGACCTCGCGCGAGACGCCGACGTCGATGACGACCGCGCCCGGCTTGACCATGTCGCGCGTGATGATGCCCTGGACGCCCGCCGCCGCGACGACGACGTCGGCGCGGCGCACGAGCTCCGCGAGGTCGGTCGTCCCGGTGTGCGTGAGCGTCACGGTCGCGTTGACGGCCCGGCGCGTGAGCAGCAGGCCGATCGAGCGGCCGACCGTCACGCCGCGGCCCACGACCACGACCTCCTTGCCCGCGAGGGAGATCCCGTGCCGCTCGATGAGCTCGATGATCCCGCGCGGCGTGCACGGGAGCGGCGAGGTCACCTCCTCGTTGACGCGCAGGACGAGGCGCCCGAGGTTGGTCGGGTGCAGTCCGTCGGCGTCCTTGGCCGGGTCGATGAGCTCGAGCACGCGGTTGGTGTCGATGCCCTTCGGGAGCGGGAGCTGCACGATGTACCCCGTGCAGGCCGGGTCCTCGTTGAGGCGGCGGACCGCGGCCTCGATCTCCTCCTGCGTCGCGTCGCCGGGCAGGTCCTCGCGGATCGAGGACAGGCCGACCTCGGCGCAGTCACGGTGCTTGCCCGCGACGTACCACTGCGAGCCCGGGTCGTCACCGACCAGGAGCGTGCCCAGGCCGGGCACGACGCCCTTCCCGGCGAGGACCGCGAGGCGGTCCTTGAGCTCGGCCTTGATGGTGGCGGCGGTCGCCTTGCCGTCGAGGATCTGCGCGGTCACTGGTGGAGGCCCGGGTACAGCGGGAAGTCGGCCGTGAGCTTCTGCACGCGGGCGCGCAGCGTGTCGGCGTCGGCCGCGGCACCCTCGCGCAGGGCGATCGCGATGATGTCGGCGACCTCGGTGAACTCGGCGTCGCCGAAGCCGCGGGTCGCGAGCGCGGGCGTGCCGATGCGCAGGCCGGACGTGACGCGCGGGGGGCGCGGGTCGAACGGCACGGCGTTGCGGTTCACGGTGATGCCGACCTCGTGCAGGAGGTCCTCGGCCTGCTGGCCGTCGAGCGCGGAGTGGCGCAGGTCGACGAGCACGAGGTGCACGTCGGTGCCGCCCGTGAGGACGGAGACGCCGGCCTGGGCCACGTCGGCCTGGGCGAGGCGGTCGGCGATGATGCTCGCGCCGCGCAGCGTGCGCTCCTGGCGGTCGCGGAAGTCGTCCGAGCCCGCGATCTTGAACGACACGGCCTTGGCGGCGACGACGTGCATGAGCGGGCCGCCCTGCTGGCCCGGGAACACGGCGGAGTCGATCTTCTTGGCGTACTCCTCCTTGCTCAGGATGAAGCCGGAGCGCGGGCCGCCGATCGTCTTGTGGACCGTGGAGGAGACGACGTCGGCGTACGGCACCGGGGACGGGTGCAGGCCCGCGGCCACGAGGCCCGCGAAGTGCGCCATGTCCACCCAGAGCTTCGCGCCGACCTCGTCGGCGATCTCGCGGAACGCCGCGAAGTCGAGGTGACGGGGGTACGCGGACCAGCCGCCGATGATGACGTCGGGACGCGTCTCGAGGGCCTGCTTGCGCACCTCGTCCATCTCGATGCGGTACGACTGCGGGTCCACGCCGTACGCCGCGACGTCGTAGAGCTTGCCGGAGAAGTTGATCTTCATGCCGTGCGTGAGGTGGCCGCCGTGCGCCAGCTCGAGGCCGAGGATCTTGTCGCCCTTGTTGATGAGCGCGTGGAGGACGGCTGCGTTGGCCGTGGCGCCCGAGTGCGGCTGGACGTTGGCGTGCTCGGCGCCGAACAGCTCCTTGGCGCGCGCGATCGCGAGGTTCTCCGCGATGTCGACCTGCTCGCAGCCGCCGTAGTAGCGGCGGCCCGGGTAGCCCTCGGCGTACTTGTTGGTGAGCACGGAGCCCTGCGCCTGCAGGACGGCGCGGGGCACGAAGTTCTCGGACGCGATCATCTCGAGGGTGTCGCGCTGGCGCGCGAGCTCCCCGTCGAGGACGGCCGCGATCTCGGGGTCGAGCTCGGCGAGCGGGGTGTCGAGGACGTTGTCGGCTGGCTGGGCGCTCATGGCGTCTCCTCCGCGGGTGCTTGGCAGTGTGTCGTCGGTGGTCACGTTCCCGGCTCGCCGGGTACGCCCCACCAGGGGGTGACCCGGGGCCCAGGCGAACGACCCGTCGTCTGCACAGCGTGTCGCTCCCCGGTGGTGATCCACCCTGCCCGGGCGGAGATCCACCGGGCGGCGCCAGTCGCGACGCGTCGATCCTAGCGCACGGCCCGCGGGCGAGCCCCGGGCTCTCGCCCGTCGCCCGCTACTCCTGCCCGACGGCGTCGGACTCGTTGCGCGCCTCGGCCTCGCCGAGGATGCGGCGCAGGTAGGTGTAGGTGAGGTCGCCGGCGGCCTTGTCGTACTGCTCCTCGTACCCGTGCTTGGTGTACATCGCGAGGTTCTGCTTGGAGTCCTTGCCCGTGAAGACCCAGATCTCCGTGGTCTGCTCCGGGAGGTACGGCAGCACCTCGAAGAGCATCTGCGTACCGATGCCGCGGCCCTGCATGTCCGGCGCGACCGCGAGCCGCCCGAGCGTCGCCTTGCTGTCCTCGATCTCGACGCGGACCGAGCCGACCAGGCGCGGGCCGAGCCACGCCCCGATCGTCACGACGTCCTCGCGCGCGAGGTCCTCGCGCAGCTCGTGGAGGGTCTGGGTCAGCGGGGGGATGTTGGGGTCCTGGTAGAGCTGCGCCTCGGTGACGAACGCCGCCCGCCGCAGGGTCAGGAGCTCACCGGCCTCCGCGTCGTCGACGAGGCGGGTCGTGATCTGCGCGTCGTTCATGGGGACATGGTGTCAGACATCGCACGGCGCGACCGCGCGTGCCCGGATGATGTCCGGCCGAACGGCGGCCTCCTCGCCGCCGAGACGCGGCTACCCTCTGAGGGGTGTCCACGACAGATCCCCGTGGCGCCGACGTCCCCGACACCTCGGCGCTCCGCACCGCGCAGCCCCCGACCGGCGACCCCACGCACTGGGTCCTCACGCTCTCGTGCCCGGACGGGCCGGGGATCGTCCACGCCGTCGCCGGCGCGCTCGCCCGGCTCGGGGGCAACATCACGGAGTCGCAGCAGTTCGGCGACCCGCTCTCGGGGCTGTTCTTCATGCGCGTGCAGGTCGAGGCCGCCGCGGAGCGCGCCGAGATCGAGCGCGCGGTCGAGGAGGTCGCGGCGCGGTTTGCGATGACGTGGCAGCTCGACGCCGTCGGGCGTCGCGTCCGCACGCTGCTCATGGTCTCCAAGGCGCCGCACTGCCTCGTCGACCTGCTCTACCGCGAGCGCTCGCAGGGCATGCCCATCGAGGTCGTCGGCGTCGTCGGCAACCACCGCGACCTCGAGGACATCGCGACGTTCTACGGCAAGCCGTTCCACCACGTCCCCGTGACCCGGGACACCAAGGCCGACGCCGAGGCGCGCCTGCGCGGGCTCGTGACGGAGCTCGACGTCGAGCTCGTCGTCCTCGCGCGCTACATGCAGATCCTCTCGGACGAGCTGTGCCGCGAGATGCCGGGGCGCATCATCAACATCCACCACTCGTTCCTGCCGAGCTTCAAGGGCGCCCGCCCGTACGCGCAGGCGCACGACCGGGGCGTCAAGCTCATCGGTGCGACGTCGCACTACGTGACGGGCGACCTCGACGAGGGCCCGATCATCGAGCAGGACGTCGAGCGCGTCGACCACTCGCGCCGGGTCGAGGACCTCGTCGCGATCGGCGAGGACGTCGAGCGCCAGACGCTGGCGCGCGCGGTGCGCTGGCACGCGGAGCACCGCGTGCTCCTGGACGGGCACCGCACCGTCGTCTTCCGCTGAGCCGTCGCCGCCCCGGGCTCCCCGGCGACCGGCACCGCTCCCCTGCACGACGGCGGCCCCTGCCACGTCCGAGGACGTGACGGGGGCCGTCGCGCGGCGGCGTGCCGGTACGCCGCCGTCTCCCGGTCGCTCAGAGCGAACGGGTCACTTGGTGAGCTCCTCGAGGGTGGGGTCACCCGCGTAGACCTCGGCCGCGTTCTCCTGCGTGACGATGATCGGCTCGAGGAGGAAGGCCGGGACGACCTTGACGCCGTTGTCGTAGGACTCGGTGTCGTTGATCTCCGGCTCCTCGCCCGCCTGGAGCGCCTTCACCGCGTTGATCGACTCCTCGACGAGCTTGCGCGTGTCCTTGTAGATCGTCGAGTACTGCTCGCCCGCGACGATCGACTTGACCGACTCGACCTCGGAGTCCTGACCGGTGATGACCGGGGTCTCCTTGCCGGCCTGCTTGGCCGACGTGAGCGCCGCGCGAGCGAGGGTGTCGTTCGGCGACAGGACGCCGTCGAGCTCCTTGTCGGAGTAGCTGCCCGAGAGCACGGTGTCCATGCGCTTCTGCGCGTTCTCGGCCTTCCAGCCCTGCGTCGAGACCTGCTCGAACGAGGTCTGGCCGGACGGGATGACGAGCGTGCCGTCCTCGATCTTCGGGTCGAGCACGCTCATGGCGCCCTCGAAGAACGGCGTCGAGTTCGCGTCGTCGGACGAGCCGGCGATGAGCTCGATGTTGTACGGGCCCTCGCCCTTGCGCTCGGCCAGGCCCTGGAGCAGCGCCTCGCCCTGGAGGACGCCGACCTGGAAGTTGTCGAACGCGATGTACTCGTCGACGGCGTCCGTGTTCTTCACGAGACGGTCGTAGGCGATCACGGTCGCGCCGTTGTCCTTGGCGTTCTTGAGCTGGCTGCCGAGCTGCGACCCGTCGACGGCGCCGACGATGATGACCTTCGCGCCCTGCTCGACCATGGCGTCGATCTGGCTCTGCTGCTCCGAGACGCCGCCGTTGGCGAACTGGACGATCGGCTTGAAGCCGGCCTCGGTCAGGCCGTCGTTGAACAGCTGCTCGGCGAGCACCCAGTTCTCCGACGTCTTCTGCGGGAGCGCCACGCCGATGGTCGCGCCCTCCTCGAAGCCGGCCGCCGCGGACTCGCCGCCACCGGACGTCTCTCCGCCACCCGACTCGCCCCCGCGGTCGGAGGAGCAGCCGCTGAGCACGAGCGCGCTCGCGGCGGTGAGCGCCAGGAGCGTCGTGGTGAGCTTCTTCATGGGTACCACTTTCTTGTCGGGCATCCGTCGTCGGATGCGGTCAGGGTGTCGTGCGGTGGGTGGGACGTGAGAGGTGCTCGGGTCAGCCCTTGGCGGCGGTGGCCCCGGCCTCGACGGGGACCTCGGCCTGGAGGTCGTCGGCGCCCGTGACGGCGCCCGTGCCCTTGTCGCGCCGCGACGGGAAGATCAGCGCGATGATCGACGGGCGACCCTGCACCTTGTTGTAGACGTCGAACGCCACGGCGGCGAGGAGCACGAGGCCCTTGATGATTTGGGTCAGGTCGGAACCGACGCCCATGAGCTGGAGGCCGTTGTTGAGGACGGCCATGACCAGACCACCGATCACGGACCCGACGACCGTGCCGACACCGCCGGAGACGGCGGCGCCGCCGATGAAGACGGCCGCGATCGCGTCGAGCTCCCACATGTTGCCGTCGAAGGGGCCCGACGCCGTCGAGCGGCCGATGAAGATCATCCCGGCCAGCGACGCGAGGATCGACATGTTCATCATGACGAAGAAGTTGGTGCGCTTGATGTTCACGCCGGACAGCGCCGCCGCGGCGCGGTTGCCGCCCACCGCGTAGACGTGGCGACCGGTGATGGTCCGCGACGCCACGAACTGGTAGACGACGACGAGGAGCACCAGGACGAGCGCGGGCACCGGGAACGACGTGCCGACACGGCCCGACCCGTAGAGGTACGTGAGGTAGGCGATGACGGCGCTGAAGAGGACGACGCGCGTCACGGCGACCGAGGTCGGGACCGGCTCGGCGCCGAGCTTGCGGGCGCTCGCGCGGCGGCGGAGCTCGGACCACACGACGAACGCGATCGCGACGATCCCGAGCAGCAGCGTCGAGTTGTTGAGGCCCGTGTTCGGACCCCACTCGGGCAGGTAGCCGCCGCCGAGCGTCTGGAGCTCCTGCGGGACGGGGACGGTGTTCGAGTCACCGATGAACTGGTTGAGGCCGCGGAAGAGCATCATGCCGGCGAGGGTCGTGATGAACCCGGGGATGCCGACGTAGGCGACCCAGAAGCCCTGCCACGCGCCGATGACCGCCCCGACGCTCAGTCCGAGCAGGATGCCGAGCCACCAGGGGATGCCCCAGTCGCGGATCGCGAGGGCCACGATGATGCCGGTCACCGCGGCCACCGACCCGACGGACAGGTCGATGTGGCCCGCGATGATCACGAGGACCATGCCGATGGCGAGGATGAGGATGTAGGAGTTGCCGTTGAGCAGGTTCTGCGCGTTGCTCGGCGTGAGGACCCGCCCGCCCGTGGCGACCTGGAAGAAGATGATCAGGGCGAGGAGCGCGAAGAGCATGCCGAACTGGCGCGCTCCCCCGCTCAGCAGCTGCTTGATGGACGACATCGTCGGTGGTTCCTTCTCGGTTGCGATGCGGTGGCTGGGTGGGGGCGCGCTCAGGCGGCGGCGTCGGAGGGTGCGTCGCCGGGCGTGCCGGTCATGAGGCGCATGAGCCCCTCCTGGGTCGCCTCCGACCCGGGGACCTCGCCCGTGATCCGCCCCTCGAAGACGGTGTAGATGCGGTCGCACAGACCGAGGAGCTCGGGCAGCTCGGACGAGATGACCACCACGCCGCGGCCCGCGTCGGCGAGCTTCTGGACGAGGCCGTAGATCTCGTACTTGGCGCCCACGTCGATGCCGCGCGTCGGCTCGTCGAGGATGAGGAGCTCCGGCTCGGTATACATCCACTTGGCGAGCAGGACCTTCTGCTGGTTGCCGCCCGACAGCTTGGAGACGCCCTCGTGCACGCTCGGCGCCTTGATGGAGAACGCCTTGCGGTACGACTCGGCCGCGACGAACGCCGCGTCCCGGTCGATGACGCCCGCCTTCGCGATGCGCGGCAGGTTGGCCGCCTGGATGGTGCCGAGGATCGTGTCGAGCAGGTTCAGCCCCAGCGCCTTGCGGTCCTCGGGGACGTAGGCGATCCGGTTCTCGATCGCCGAGAGCACCGTGGGCAGGGACACCTCGCGGCCGTCGATGCGCACGACGCCGGACTTGTAGCGCCCGTACGACCGCCCGAAGAGGGACCGCGCGAGCTCGGTGCGGCCGGCGCCCATGATCCCGGCGAAGCCGACGATCTCGCCGCGGCGGACGTGGAACGTCGAGCCCTTGCACACGTAGCGGCCCGGCACCTCGGGGTGCTCGACGGTCCAGCCCTCGACCTCGAAGAACGTCTCGCCGATGGAGGGCGTGTGCTCAGGGAAGCGCGACTCGAGCGAGCGGCCGACCATCCCGCGGATGATCCGGTCCTCGTCGACCTCGTCGCCCTGGACGTCGAGGGTCTCGATCGAGCGGCCGTCGCGGATGATCGTGATCGAGTCGGCGATCTCCTCGATCTCGTTGAGCTTGTGGGAGATCATGATGCTCGTCAGGCCCTTGGACCGCAGGCCGCGGAGCAGGTCGAGCAGGTGCTCGGAGTCCTCCTCGTTGAGCGCCGACGTGGGCTCGTCGAGGATGAGCAGGCGCACGTCCTTGGCGAGCGCGCGGGCGATCTCGACGAGCTGCTGCTTGCCGACGCCGATGCTCTTGATCTGGGCGTCGGGCGACTCCTGGAGGCCGACGCGCGCCATGAGCTCCTCGGCGCGCCGACGGGCCGCGCCCCAGTCGATGCCGAACGCACCCTTGACCTCGTTCCCGAGGAAGATGTTCTCGGTGATCGAGAGCTCGGGGATCAGCGCGAGCTCCTGGTGGATGATGACGATCCCCGCGTGCTCGCTCGACCGGATGTCCTTGAACTGGACCTCCATACCGTCGTAGTAGATGTCGCCCGAGTACGTCCCGTGCGGGTACACGCCCGACAGCACCTTCATGAGCGTCGACTTGCCGGCGCCGTTCTCGCCGCAGATCGCGTGGATCTCTCCGGCCCGCACCCGCAGGTTCACGTCGTCGAGGGCGCGCACGCCCGGGAACTCCTTGGTGATGCCTCGCATCTCGAGGATCACGCGCTCGTCCGTCATCGGACCTCCTCCTGCCGAGGACAGCTCGCCGGGCACCTGTGCCCCGCGGACCCGGACACCCTCAGCGCCGTCCGAGCGGGCCTGACGTTATGCCGGTCACGTTCTTGGCGTCAACTCCTGAACGCAAGGATCCGGAGAACTGTGACCAAACAGCGACCTTGGTCCCACGGCGACCGGCAGAACGGCCGTTGATGTGAGCGTAAACAGAGGGAGAACGCTCCCACGCGGTCAGGAACTGAAGACGTGAGAGCGCTCTATGCGACAGGGAGGGTTTCCCCGCGGGACGGCAGCCGGCGGTCGCGGTGGCAGAGGCGATCGCAGTCGCAGTGGCGACCGCTGTCGCGGTGGCGGTCGCGGCCGTGGTGGCGAGCGCGGTGGTGGTGGCGGTCGGGTGGAGCGAGACGGCCGCGGGCCTACCGCGGCGGGAGGGAGAGCTTGAAGCCCTCGTGCGACTGCTCGTACCCGAGCGCGCGGTAGAACCGGTGCGCGTCGGTCCGCTGCTTGTCGGACGTGAGCTGGGCGAGCGCGCAGCCGCGCGCGACGCCCCACGCGTGCGCCCACGCCATCATGGTGCGACCGACTCCCTGCCCCCGCAGCCGCCGGTCGACCCGGACCGCCTCGACGAGGAGCCGCGACGCTCCGCGTCGCGAGATCCCCGGGACCACGGTGAGCTGCATCGTGCCGACGACCTCGCCGTCGAGCTCGACCACGACCAGCTCGTTGTTCGGGTCGGCGTCGATCGCGGCGAACGCCGCCTCGTGCGCGGGGCCGACCTCCCCCGTCCGGGCCCGGGCGATGGCGTCGTCCGCGATGAGCGCGACCACGCGCGGCAGGTCCGCGGCGACGGCCGTGCGGAACGCGAGGCCCGGCGTCGGCCCGACGGCGGGCGGGGACGAGGTGGTCACGGCCAGCGACCGTAGCACCTCGCCTGCCGAGGTAGAGCCATGGTCAGCCGAGGTAGAGCCGGGTCTGCCGAGGTAGAGCCCTGGTGATGACCAGGGCTCTACCTCGGCGAACCAGGGCTCTACCTCGGCGGTCGGGTCAGGAGCAGGTGAGCTCCTCGTGGGCGACGGTGAAGGTCGAGGTGACCTCCTCGCCGTCGACCACCGCGGTGGCCGTGACGACGGCCTCCCCCGCCGCGGCGGTCTTCGCCCGCGTCGCGAACGACTGGTAGGCGTTCTTCCCGGCCGCGACCTTCGAGAACCCCTTCTCGCCGAACGGCGTGGAGAGCGTCAGGTCCACCGGCACGGCGCCGTCGTTGGTCGCGCGGACCGCGACGTACGCCTTGCCCGCGAGGCAGCGCGGCTGGACCTCGACCGAGACGGGCAGCTCGCCGCGCGCCTGCGGCTGGACGAGCACCGCGACGGTGCGCCCCGGGACGGTCACGGTCCCCGTGGCCGCGTCCCAGGTGGTGCCCTGCACGACGGCATCGCTCCCGGTGGCCTGGACCGGCGAGAGCACGTACTCGCGGCCCGCGAGCGCCGCGAGCGGGACCTCGACCTCGTCGGGCGACGCGTTGAACACCGCGAGCAGCCCGTCGAGCGCGGGGTCGACGTCGGCACCGACGGTGTCGTCGACCGACATCGCGACGACGCCCGGGACCTGGTCCGCCCCGGCGCCCGGGAAGGTGACCTTCTCCCGGATGAGGTCCGCGTCGCCGAGCCGGAAGAGCTCGGTCGAGTGCCGCAGCCGCAGGAGGTCCTGCGCCTGCGCCGACGCGGTGGCGATGTCGTCGGGCGACGGCGTGAGCGCCGGGTCCGCGAGGAGCGGGGCCATGAGAGGCCACTTGTCCTCGTTGTCGGCCGCCATCGGCAGGCCCTTGCCGAAGCCGTTGTCCTGCCCGGTCCAGTCGATCGCGTTGAACCAGTCGCCCGAGTCGTAGCTGTTGCGGTCGAGCGACTTGGACCGCAGCAGGTCCGTGCCCGCGTGCCAGAACGACGGCGTCTGGGAGAGCGCGGCGGTCGCGAGCGAGACCGTGTTCATGCGCACGCGCTCGTCCATCGGCGTGTCCGCCGGGAGCTTGAGCGTGAGCAGGTCGAACAGCGTCTCGTTGTCGTGCGCGTCGACGTAGGTCACGACCTCCTCGGGCGAGTCGGCGTAGCCGGCCGGCACCCCGCGGTAGTCGATCTCGTCGCCGCGCTTCTCCTCGCCCGTCGACGTGACGAGCGTGTAGTCGCGCAGGTTGCCCGCGAGGCCGAGGCGCACGAGGTCGGTCTGGTGACCGAGGTCGGTGAGCTCGTCCGCGGACCCGTCGTTGACGGTCCCCGGCTCCCCCGCCCGGGCGGGCTGCCCGTTCGGGTCGGTCGCGAGGCCCGTGCCGAAGCCCTGCGTGAACGTCGACGCGCCGTCGACGGGCGAGCCGCCGTGCACGGCGTCGCGCAGCCGGTCGGAGAAGGTCCCGATGCCCGTGCCGCCGAGCTGGCCCTGCGTGGCCTGCTCGAACAGCGCGTTGCCCGCGACCTCGCCGAAGTCCCAGCCCTCGCCGTACAGGTAGACGGACTTCCCGTCGACGCCGTCCTCGGCGAGCGTGAGCTCGTCGAGCGCGGCCCGGACGTCGAGCATGTTCTGCTTCGAGTGGTGGCCCATGAGGTCGAAGCGGAACCCGTCGACGCGGTAGTCCTTCGCCCACGTGACGACGGAGTCGACCATGAGCTTGCCCGCCATCGCGTGCTCGGTCGCGACGTTCTGGCAGCACGTGCTCGTCTCGACGGAGCCGGTGGTCGGGTTCTGCCGGTGGTAGTAGCCCGGCACGACCTTGTCGAGGACGGACTTCGCGTCCTGCCCGCTCGCGGCGGTGTGGTTGAACACCTGGTCGAGCACGACCTGCAGCCCGGCGTCGTGCAGCGACCCGACCATGGTGCGGAACTCGGCCACGCGCGCGCCGCCGTCCGCGTCCACCGCGTACGACCCCTCCGGCGCGGTGAAGTGCCACGGGTCGTAGCCCCAGTTGAAGCCGTCCTGGCCCTGCACCGCCGCGACGGCGGCCTGCTGCTCGGGCGAGTCGGGCGCGAACCCGGTGAGGTCGCCGGTCGTGGCCTGGGCGGCACGGTCCTCGGGGATCGAGGCGATGTCGAACGTCGGGAGCAGGTGCACCGTGGTGAGGCCCGCGTCCGCGAGCTCCCGCAGGTGCGTCATCCCGGCCGAGTCCTTCTCCGCGAACGCGAGGTAGGTGCCGCGCCGCTCGGCCGGGACCGTCTCGTCGGAGATCGAGAAGTCCCGGACGTGGAGCTCGTAGATCGTCTGGTCCACCGCCCGCTCGACGACCGGGGCGGGCGTGCCCTCCCAGACGCTCGGGCGGAACGCGGGGTCGTCGAGGTCGACGGCGACCGAGTGCGTGGAGTCGAGCGTCAGGCCCACCGAGTACGGGTCGGTGACGACGTTCGTCTCGACCTTCCCCGTGCTCGGGACGTAGACCTGCACCTCGTAGAGGTAGCGCGCGCCCTTCCAGCCGACGGCCGCGCCGCCGAGCTTCTTGTCGGCCGCCTTGCCGTCGAGCGTCCACGTGCCGTCGGGCTGGCGCGCGGCCTCGAACCGGCGCGGGTCGTCGTCGAGCGACGCCCCCGCGGGCCACGCGAGCACCGAGACGGACTTCGCCGTCGGCGCCCACAGCGCGAACGACGCCCACTTGCCGTTGGCGTGCCACGAGACGCCGAGCTCGCGCTCGGCCGCGTCCTGCGCGAACAGGTCGTCGACGACGCCCGGCACCTGGACGCCGGTCGCGGCCGTGAGCGCGCCGCCGTCGGAGCGGGTCACGAGGAGCTGGCCCGTGAGAGCCTCCTCGACCGCCGAGCGGTCCAGCGGCTCGCCGTCGTCGAGCACGCGCAGCGCGGTGTGCCCGGCGAGCGCCGGGAACTCCGCCGCGACGTCGTCGGGCAGGCCCGACGGGTCGACCTGGAGCGTGTACGACGCCGTGCCCTCCGGGGCCTGCACCTCACCGTCGGCGGCGCCCGGGGTGACCGAGAGCCCGCCCTCGGGAGCGGCCCACAGGGTCCACTCGTCGCCCGTGCCGAGGTCGCCCGGCCACGCGACGACGCCCTCGCGCACCCAGTGCGCGGCCTGCTGGCCGGTGCCGGGGAGCGGCGGGTTCGCGACGTCGATCGTCAGGACGTGGGTCGCGAGGTCGTAGGAGAACGTGACGTTCTCGCCGTCGCCCACGGAGAACTGGTAGTTCGCCCCGTCGGGCGCACCGCCCACCCCGTAGTTCTCGGCCCAGCTCAGGCCGTGCGCGACCTTGCCCTCGTACGCGCCGGCCGCGAGGCGGTCGGTCGACCAGGTGTAGGTGCCGTCGCCGTCCGGGTCCTTGAGCCAGGACGCGAGGCAGTCGGGCGCCCACGAGCCGGCGCAGCCCACCTGGTCCTGGAAGGAGCCCGCGAGCGTGACGATCGGCCCCTGCGCGGTGCTCGAGAAGTCCTTGCTCACCGGGTCCCAGTAGAACGTCACGGGGCCGCCCGTCGTCGTGTACGTCGCGTTGCCGCCGTCCTGTACACCACCGACGCCGTAGTTCACGGTCCACGACCCGTTGAGCGCGACCTTGTACTCGTACGTCCCGGCCGGGACGTCGAACGTGCCCGCGTAGACGCCGTCGGCGCGCTTCGTGAGCTTGGCCGCCTCGCACGCCGGGGCCCAGTCGCCCGCGCAGCCCATGGCCGCGTTGTGGCTCCCGGGCACGGTCACGAGGTCGATCTCGGGCTCGGGCTCCTCGCCCACGACCCCGCTCACGTCGACCCCGACGCTCGCGAACGTCGACGCGGCGGCGCGGTCGCCGTCGGCGTCGGTCGTCACGGCGCGGTACTCGACCAGGGTGCCCTCGGCCAGGCCCGCGACGTCGTGGAAGACGCGCGGCGCCGTGTCCTCGGCGGTGCCGAGGGGCTGCCACTCGGCGCTCCCGACCTCGCGCCACGCGAATGACGTCTCGGCCCACGCATCGGCGTCGACCGTGGCCGTCACGGGCGCGACCCCGGTGACCGCTCCCCCGGCGCGCGGCACGGTGACCGCGATCTCGCCCGACGAGTCCGCGCCGACCTCGCGGTCGGCCCGCAGCACGACGGTGCCCGTCGCCGGGACGGTCAGGGTGACGACGCCGTCGACGTCGGCGGTGACGGGCTGGGCCGACTCACCGTAGAGCACCTCGTACGAGGCGCCGGGCGTGAGGGTCGTGAACGTCGCCGTCCGGTCCTCCGCCGCGTTGTTCAGCGCGACGAGGTGCTCGACCTTCTCCGCGCGGTCCACCCGGCTGAAGGCGTATACGCCCGCGCCGTTCTCGACGTAGCGCTCGACCTGGGCGCCGTCGGCCAGCGCCGGGTGCGCCTCGCGCAGCGCGGCGAGCTCGGCGATGTGCGCGTAGAGCGGCGCGTCGGTGCCGAAGCGGTCGACGCTGCCCGCCTGCTCGCCGGTGACGAGAGGCTGGTCGGCATACTCGTCGACCTGCGTCGCGAACAGGGTCTGGCGGGCGTCCTTGTCGCCGCCCGTCCCCGCGAAGCCCTGCTCGTCGCCGTAGTACACGACCGGCTGCCCGCGGGTCAGGTACATGAGGTCGTGCGCGAGCTCGTCGCGCGCGAGCGGGTCGTCGGTGCTCGCGAGCATGTACCCGACGCGCCCCATGTCGTGGTTGCCGAGGAACGTCGGCAGCGCCTGCGCGTTCGTCGTGGGCGTCGTGTACATGTCGTCGCTCGCGAAGAGCGAGGCGAGGCCCTTGGCGCTGTTGCCGCTCGCGAAGCTCGTCGCGGCCGACTGGAACGTGAAGTCGAGCGTCGAGCTCATGTCGGTCTTGCGCACGTAGGGCGAGAGCTTCGCCGCGTCGGCGTCGTACACCTCGCCGAACATGAAGAAGTCGTCCTTGCCCTGCGCGTGCGCGTAGTCGAGGACCTCGGTGGTCCACGTCTCCCAGAACTCGAAGTTCACGTGCTTGACGGTGTCGATGCGGAAGCCGTCGATCCCGAGGTCGATCCAGTCCTGGTAGACGTCGACGAACCCGTCGACCACCGTCGGGTGCTCCGTCATGAGGTCGTCGAGGCCGTCGAAGTCCCCGTACGTCACGGACTCCCCGGTCCACGTCGAGTTGCCGCGGTTGTGGTAGAGCGTCGGGTCGTTGAGCCAGGCCGGGACCTTGAGGTCCTCCTTGCCTGCCGGGACGACCGGCGTGTACGGGAACGACGTCGCGGCGTCTAGCGCCGGGAAGTCGCCGGTGCCCGCGTGGTCCGCCGGGTCGAACACGGTGCCCTCGGCGTCGCGGTACGGCGACGTGGCCTGGTCGACGTACGAGTACTGCTTCTCCTCGTAGTCGATCACGTCGGCCGTGTGGTTCGTGATGATGTCGAAGTAGACCTTGATGCCGCGGTCGTGCGCCTCGTCGATGAGCGCCTCGAGCTCGGCGTTGGTGCCGAGGTGCGGGTCGATCTGCGTGAAGTCGGTGATCCAGTAGCCGTGGTAGCCCGCCGACGCGTCGGCGCCCATCCCCTGGACCGGCTGGTTCTTGAACGACGGCGTGAGCCAGATCGCCGTCGTGCCGAGGCCCTCGACGTAGTCGAGGTTCTGCCGCAGGCCCGCGATGTCGCCGCCCTGGTAGAAGCCCTTGTTCGTCGGGTCGAACCCGGACACGAGCGGGTCGTCGCCGAGCCCCGCGGTGTCGTTCGACGGGTCGCCGTTCGCGAACCGGTCGGTCATGACGAAGTAGAACCGCTCGTCCGACCCTGGCTGTCGCACGGGAGGCACCACGAGGTCGGCGTCCTGCGCCTCGTCGTAGCCGCCCGCGAGCCCGAGCGGCGTGAGCGCGATGCGGTGGGTCGACTCGTCGAACGTGACGCGCACGGTCGCGTCGCCGCCGAGCACGAGGGGCGCGTCGTCCTGTCCGCCGTCGCGCCCGTACGCCTCGTCCCAGGCGTCGTCGTACGCGACCTTGTACTGGTACGTGCCGGCGGGCACCTCGAAGTCGGCGGACCAGACGCCGGCGGCGTCGGTGGGCGCGAGCTCGGTCGCCGCGCACGCGGGGTCCCAGTCGGCGGGGCAGCCGAGCTCGGACTGGAGGTCGCCCACGAGGGCGAGCGTGCGCTCGTCGGCCCCCGCGGCGGGTACCGCGAACGCGGCGAGCGTGACGCCCGCCAGGCCGGAGGTGGCGAGCGCGACGGCGGTGACCGACGCCGTCGTACGGGCCCCGCGCGAGCGGCGGGGCGACGGGTCGGATGGGTGGGGCGACGGGATGCGCGGAACGCGGCGACGTCGCGGCGTGGAGGTCATGAGGACTCCCTCGTCCGGTGGCTGGTGCGGGACCGCACGCGTGAGCGGGCAGGGCCGACAAGACCACGGGCGACGGGACCAGCAGCGGACGACGTCGACCGCGGCTTCCTCAGCGTACGGCTGAGCCGAACTGTACTGCTTGCAGAAACTTGCAGCAAGGTTCGGTAACCGGGGCTCGGCGCACCTCCGCCGCACGGCCCCCGGAGACGCCGAACCCGGGGTCGCTCCTCACGGAACACGTCCGGTGAGGAGCGACCCCGGGTTCGGCGGGGAGCGGGAGGGGAGGTCAGCCCGCCAGGTGACCCCAGCGCGGTGCCAGGTCGCGCCACGGCCCGACCTCCGCGACGCGGCCCTCGTCGAGCACGACGACGCGGTCCGCGCGCGCGAGCGCCGCACGCTTCGACGTCGCGCCGATCACCGTGGTCCCGCGCTCCCGGAGCGAGGTCCACAGCTCGATCTCGGTCGCCGCGTCGAGCGCGCTCGAGACGTCGTCCGCGAGCAGGAGCTCGGCGTCGGTCGCGAGCGCCCGCGCGAGGGCGAGCCGCTGCACCTGACCGCCCGAGAGCCGGACGCCGCGGTGCCCGACCAGCGCCTCGTGCCCCCCGGCCTCGACGACGTCGCGCTCCAGGCGCGCGGCCGCGACCGGGCCGTGCACGTCGCGCTCGTGCCCGAGGCGCACGTTGTCGGCGAACGACCCCGAGAGCACGCGCGGGACCTGCGCCACGTGGGCGACCTGCCCCGGCCGCAGGAACGTCTGGGCGTCGACGACGTCGGTCCCGTTCCACCGGATGTGCCCCGTGTGCTCCATGAGGCCCGACAGCGCCGAGAGCAGGCTCGACTTGCCCGCCCCGACCTGCCCGAGCAGGAGGACCAGCTCACCGCGACGCACCGCGAGGTCGACACCCTGGACGCCGATCGTGCCGTCGTCGTGCAGCGCGGTGACGTCGGCCAGCTCGAGCCGCTCCAGCGGCTGACGCGGGCCCGGGTCGGGCACGGGGGCCTCGCCCGTGAGGAGGTCGACGCCGGGTGGCAGGTCCATGAGGTCCGTGCCCGCGGCGAACCGGCTCGTGGCGCGCTGCCACGAGCGCGTGCCGGGCGCCTCCGTCACGACCGCCCCCGCGACCACGCCGAACCAGCCGAAGCCGGTCACCGCGTTGGCGACCAGGAGCGCCGTCGCGAGGTCCCACGTGCCCGCGAGCAGCCCGGCCCACGCCGCCACGACGCCGAGCTGGATCATGACGAGCGGGACGCCGTCGAGCGCGGCCTGCACCCGGTGCTCGAAGATCGCGGCCCGCACGCGTCCCCCGTCGACGTCGCGCAGGTGCGCGTGCACCTGCGGCGTCCGCGCGGCGAGCTTGACCGTGCGCGCCGAGTCGAGCGCGGAGACGAGGGCACGACCGAACCGGGCGCGCGCCGCGGACGACCGCGTGGCCGACCGGCCGGCGATCGGGCGCCCGAGCGCGGACGCCGCCGCCGACACGACCATCACGGCGAGCAGCACCGCGCCCGCGAGCCACGACCCGCTGAGCAGAGCCGTGACCCCCGCGATGACGAGACCGTTGACGAAGTCGACCCACCGGTCCGCGTACCGGACGAAGCGGTCGGCGTCCATGGCGCGCGCGACCACCTCGCCCGGGGGCGTCGCCGTGAGCCGGTGCTGGCGCGTCTGACCGGCCATGACGGCCATGCGCACGCGCAGCAGCACCTCGATCCACCAGCGAGGGTAGACGTACAGCGCCCAGGCGAGGCACAGCGGCGCGAGCACGAGGAGCACGGCGAGCGGCACGAGCAGCTGCGCCGGGAATCCCTCGTCCAGGTCCTGCACCGCACGGCCCCAGAGGAAGCCCGTGACGGCACCCTGCGCCGAGACGAGGCTCGTCGCCAGGAACAGCAGCGCACCCACGACGCCCCACGCGGGGCGCACGAACAGCGCGTGCAGCACCCCGCGTGCGAGGCTGGGCCCGTCGCCCGGGTCCGCGAGGACCGGCGGTTCGCCCCGCCGTCGACGACCTCCGACGGACTCCGCCGTGCGGTCCGCGTCCGCGTCGTCGGGTGCGCCCGGCACAGCCGGCCCCGGGGGCGCGACGCTCGCGCCGTCGCCGTCGAGCAGGGGCTCGCCCGCACCGGGGTGCGTGCCGTCGGCGCCCGTCGCGGCCTCCTCGGCGACGCTCGCCGCGAGGAGGTCGCGGTACGGGCCCGCGACGCGGGCGAGCGCCGCCCGCTCGCCCTGCTGCACGACCCGGCCGTGGTCGAGGACGGCGAGCAGCCCCGCGCGCTCGATCGTCGTGAGGCGGTGCGCGACGAGCACGCCCGTGCGCCCGGCGAGCAGCCGCTCCGAGGCCGCGACGACGCGCGCCTCCGTGAGGGGGTCCATGCGCGCGGTCGCCTCGTCGAGCACGACGACCTGCACGTCGCGGACGAGCAGCCGCGCGAACGCGACGAGCTGCTCCTCCCCCGCCGAGAGCGACGTCCCGCCCGGGCCGAGCAGCGTGTCGAGGCCGTCGGGGAGCCCCGCGACCCAGTCGTCGAGGCGCAGCTCGCGCACCGCGGCCTCGACGTCGGCGCGCGGCACGTCGGCGAAGAGCGCGACGTTCTCCGCGAGCGTGCCCGCGAGGATCTCGGTGCGCTGCGTCACGACCCCCACCGCGGCGCGCAGCGCCTGCAGGTCCAGGTCGCGGACGTCCACACCGCCCACGAGCACCGCGCCGCGCGGCGGCTCGACCGCGCGCGAGAGCAGCGACGCGAGGGTCGACTTGCCCGAGCCGGTCCGCCCCACGAGCGCGACCGTCTCGCCCGCGGGCACCCGCAGGCTCACGCCGTCGAGCGCGAACGTGCCCTCGGCGTAGGAGAAGTGGAGGTCGCGCAGCTCGATCCCCACGGGCCCGTCGGGCAGCGCCTTCCCGCCCGCAGGCTCGGGCTCGACGGCGAGCATCTGCCGGATGCGGGTGAGCGCCCCGATGCCCTCCTGGATGTCCGGCAGGTGGTGGACCAGGTTGTCCACCTGCCCGACGAACATCGCCGTCACGAGGAACAGGGTGACGAGGCGGTCGACGCCCAGGTCGCCGTCCGCGGCGAGCGCGGCACCCGCGACGGCCACGCCCGCGAGCAGCGACGCGAGGACCAGCCCGGCACGCCGCAGCATGCGCGACTCGATCACGAGCACGGCCTGGAACTTGCGGTGCACCTGGGCCGAGCGCTCGGCGAGGCGCCGCACCGCGAACGACTGGCCGAGGCTCGTGCGCAGGTCGTCCCGCGCCGCGACCGACTCCTCGAACGCCGCGGCGTGGTCCGTCCACGCGGCCTCCTCGATCACCTTGCGGCGCGCGATCTCGCCCAGCATGGGACGCACGATGACCGCCGCGACGGCGCCGAGCACCGGGAAGAGAAACCAGGCCGGCCACCAGGTCAGGCCCGCGACGACCCACATCGGCAGCACGCCGACGACGGTGCGGCCAGCGCCCCAGAGCTGACGGCGCACCAGCGTGCCGACCGCGTGCGTGTCGTCGTCGACGCGGTCGAGCACCTCGCCGACGGCCTGCTCCGTGAGCGTGGCGAGCGGCTGGTGGAGCGCGGCCGTGAGCAGGTCGCCGCGCAGCCGGCCCTCTGCCCGGTCGACGACACCCGCCCACACGACCTGGCCCGCGGTGTCGAGCAGCGCAGCACCGACGACGCACAGCGCGAGGAGCTGGAGCGTCGCCGTCGTCGGGTCGTCCGCGAGCCAGCCCGCGATGACGGTCCCGAGCGCGGCACCGACCGCCCCGAGCGTGAGCGCGACGAGCGCGACGACGGCCAGCGGCCCGCGCAGGCGCCGCCAGTCCAGGCGGCGAGCAGGGTCGACGGGGGCGCGCGACGCACCCGCCGTCGTGGTGGTGTCGGGGACGGTCGGGGGGTTCGGGGGCTGCTCGGTCGGCAGGGTGGCGTCGATCATGGCCCGTCGACCCTACGGTGGCCCACCCCCGCCGACGCAGCGTTTTTTCGACCCGCCAGCCACCCCCGAACGCCCCGCACCGCCGCCCCCGACCCGTCCCGGTCCGCCGCGGTCCCGCGGTCCCCGGACCGCGGGACCGGAGCCCGAGCTCAGACGAGCCCGAGCTGCTCCACGGCCTGCCGCTCCTCCTGGAGCTCCGCGACCGACGCGTCGACGCGCCCCCGCGAGAACTCGGACAGCTCGACGCCCTGGACGATCTCCCACGACCCACCGCGGGACACCACCGGGAACGACGAGATGAGGCCCGTCGGGACCCCGTACGACCCGTCGGACACGACGCCCGCGCTCGTCCAGTCGCCCTCCGGCGTCCCGAGCACCCAGTCGTGCACGTGGTCGATCGCCGCGTTCGCCGCCGACGCCGCCGACGACGCGCCGCGCGCGTCGATGATCGCCGCGCCGCGCTTCGCGACCGTCGGGATGAACGTGCTCTCGAGCCACTCGCGGTCCTCGGCGAGCCGCGCACCCGGGGTCCCCGCGACGTCCGCCTGGAAGATGTCCGGGTACTGCGTCGCCGAGTGGTTGCCCCAGATCGTCACCTTGCGCACCTCCGACACCGGCACGCCCGCCTTCTTGGCCACCTGCGTCAGCGCGCGGTTGTGGTCCAGGCGCGTCATCGCGGTGAAGCGGTCCTTCGGCACGTCCGGCGCGTTCGACGCCGCGATGAGCGCGTTCGTGTTCGCCGGGTTGCCGACGACCAGGACCCGCACGTCGTCGGCCGCGCCCGCGTTGATCGCCTGGCCCTGCGGCTTGAAGATGCCGCCGTTGGCCTCCAGCAGGTCGCCGCGCTCCATGCCCGGGCCGCGCGGGCGCGCGCCCACGAGCAGCGCGACGTTCGTCCCGTCGAACGCCGGGGTCGGGTCGTCGAAGATGTCGATGCCGGCGAGCAGCGGGAAGGCGCAGTCGTCGAGCTCCATCGCGGTGCCCTCGGCGGCCTTGACGCCCTGCGGGATCTCCAGGAGGCGCAGACGCACCGGGGTGTCGGGGCCGAGCATCTGGCCCGACGCGATACGGAAGAGCAGTGCGTAGCCGATCTGACCGGCCGCGCCGGTCACCGTCACGTTCACGGGGGAAGTCATGCGCTCACTCTCCCACAACGCGACCCGCCCGGACGCTCGGGGCGGCACGCCCGCGAGGTGCCGCCGTCGGCTCCCGCGTTCCCGGGGGACGACGACGGCGGCACCCCCTCCGCGAGGGGGCGCCGCCGTCGGGCGTGCGAGACGGGCGGGATCAGCCCAGGCGCGCCTTGAGGTTCTCGTCGAGCGCGGCGAGGAACTCCTCGGTCGTCAGCCACTGCTGGTCCGGGCCGACGAGGAGCGCGAGGTCCTTCGTCATCTGGCCGGCCTCGACGGTCTTGATGACGACGTCCTCGAGCGTCTGCGCGAACTCGGTGACCTCAGGCGTGCCGTCCAGCTTGCCGCGGTGCATGAGGCCGCGGGTCCAGGCGAAGATCGACGCGATCGGGTTGGTCGACGTCGGCTTGCCCTGCTGGTGCTGGCGGTAGTGGCGCGTCACGGTGCCGTGCGCGGCCTCGGCCTCGACGGTCTGGCCGTCCGGGGTCATGAGGACCGACGTCATGAGGCCGAGCGAGCCGAAGCCCTGCGCGACGGTGTCGGACTGGACGTCGCCGTCGTAGTTCTTGCAGGCCCAGACGTAGCCGCCCTCCCACTTCATGGCCGAGGCGACCATGTCGTCGATGAGGCGGTGCTCGTACGTGAGGCCCTTCGCGGCGAACGCCTCGGCGAACTCGGCGTCGAACACCTCCTGGAAGATGTCCTTGAAGGCGCCGTCGTAGGCCTTGAGGATCGTGTTCTTCGTCGAGAGGTACACGGGGTACTCGCGCTGGAGGCCGTACGCGAACGAGGCGCGCGCGAAGTCGCGGATCGACTCGTTGAAGTTGTACATGCCCATCGCGACGCCGCCCTCCTCGGGCATGGTCACGACCTCGAACTTCTGCGGCTCGGAGCCGTCGGCCGGCTCGAACGTCATCGTGATCTTGCCGGGGCCCGGGACCTTGAAGTTCGTCGACTTGTACTGGTCGCCGTGGGCGTGACGGCCGATGATGATCGGCTTGTTCCAGCCCGGCACGAGGCGCGGGATGTTGGAGATGATGATCGGCTCGCGGAAGACGACGCCGCCGAGGATGTTGCGGATCGTGCCGTTGGGCGAGACCCACATCTTCTTGAGGCCGAACTCCTCGACGCGCGCCTCGTCGGGCGTGATCGTCGCGCACTTGACGCCCACGTTGTACTGCTTGATCGCGTGCGCGGCGTCGACGGTGACCTGGTCGTCCGTCGCGTCGCGGTTCTGGATCGACAGGTCGTAGTACTTGAGGTCCACGTCGAGGTACGGGTGGATGAGGCGGTCCTTGATGAACTGCCAGATGATGCGCGTCATCTCGTCGCCGTCGAGCTCGACGACCGGGTTGACGACCTTGATCTTGCCCATGCGCAGATCGCTCCAACTGTCGGGGACTGGTGCCCCCGGGAGCCGGACGGCGACCGTGCGGCCCGTGGGGCCCGGTCCGTCGCACACAGGGGCGTTGCTGACCGCGGTCCAGGGTACTCGACTTCTCGACGTCAAGATACTTTCGCGGTTCCCGGCGGACCGACCGCATCGTGAGACGAGCCGTCCGTTCTCAGGTGGAGCACCGCTGATTTCCACACATCTCCCGGGTGGTGGTGGCAAGATGCCCCCAGATGCCGGAATGGCCGGGCACTCGGTCAGGCATCGTGCCGTCGTCCCGACCGCCTCCCGGTGCCGCACCGTGGCGGTCGGGCCGGGACTGCCCGAAGTACCCACCGAACCAGACAGGATCATCATGTCCCAGGACACCACCGCTCCCGGCGCGCCGGAGGGTCTCGTCGACGCCCCGCGCCCCGCGCCGACGGAGGCCGTCGCCGTCGTCCAGCCCAGCCTCCTCGCGCGTCTCGGCGCCGAGGTCTTCGGCACGTTCTTCCTCGTGCTCGCGATCGTCGGCGTGGCGATGTGGGTGCGGTTCTTCAACGGCAACCTCGTCCTGGCCGTCGCCCTGGCCGGCGGTCTCTCGCTCGTCGCCGCCGTCGCGGCGGTCGGCCACGTGTCCGGCGGGCACTTCAACCCGGCGGTGACCCTCGGTGCCGCGATCGGCGGACGCACTGCGTGGCGCGACGTGCTGCCCTACTGGCTCGCCCAGCTCGTCGGCGCGCTGCTCTCCGGCGTCGTGCTCCTGGCGACGATCCCGCGCGCCACGCTCGACGTGCTCCAGCAGAACCAGCTCCTCGACGAGGCCACCACGGGCGCGCTCTTCCGCGCGACCGCCAACGGCTACGAGTCGCACTCGCCCATCGTCGGCACCTTCGGCGGCGCCGCGCAGCAGCTCGGCCTCGAGGTCACGCTGCCGCTGCTCGGCGCCCTCCTCATCGAGGCGATCGGGACCGCCGTGTTCGTCGGTGTGATCCTCGGCGTGACCGACTCGCGGACCCGCAGCACCGTCGCCCCGATCGCGATCGGCTTCGCGCTCGGCGTCCTGATCCTGGTCGCGGCCCCGTTCACCAACGCGTCGCTCAACCCCGCCCGGTCCACCGTCTCGGCCGTCTTCGGCGGTGACTGGGCGCTCAGCCAGCTCTGGGTCTTCTGGGTGGCGCCGCTCCTCGGCGGTGCCATCGCGGGCCTGTTCTACCGCGCGTTCGCGTTCGCCCCGAAGCAGGACGACCTCCTCGGCGAGGACCAGGTCGTCACGCTGGCGGACGCTCCCGCCGCGGGCGCCGTGCCCGCCGACCCCGCGACCGCGGGTGCGGGCGCTGCCGCTGCGGGCGCCGCCGGCGTGGGCGCGGCGGCCGCCGTGATCGAGGAGGAGGTCGTCGTCACGGACGAGAACGGTGACGTCGTCGCCGTCGAGGAGGTCGTCGAGGTCGTCGAGGCGGACGAGCCCGAGGCCCCGACGGCGGACGGCACCCCCGGCACGGGCGAGGCCCCCAAGGCCTGACGTCCCGCACGCCCGACGGGCCCGGACCGCGACCGCGGTCCGGGCCCGTCGTCGTCTGCCGACGCAGGGTTCAGATCTCGCCCTGGTCGAGGGTCAGCGCGAGGAACGCCATGACGACGGCGGGCGCGAGGAAGAAGAAGACGTCCAGCCCGCGCGAGCGCACGGTGATCCCCACGGGACCCGGGCCCGGGACGGCCGCACGGCACACCCCGGCCACGGCGAGCAGCCCGGCGAGCGTGAAGCAGCCGGCACGCGCGCCGACGAGCACCGCGACGAGCGTCGAGACCGCGACGCCCGCGAGCACGAGCCACATCGCCGGCTGGCGCGACGGAGCGAGGCTCGCGGGGGGTTCCGGGACCGGCGGCTGGGTCTCGTCGTCGGGTCGCGCCCCCGCGGGGGGCTCCCCGTCTCCCGGCTCGTCGTCGACGTGGTGCCACGCCGGCACGAGCGTGGCCGGCGGCCGGTGCCGCGTCCCCCCGTCCGCGGTGACGTCGGTCACGCTGCTGCACCTTCCACGTCCGGAAGCCTACCGTCGTGGCCTAGCGTGACGTGCATGTCGTCCGCCGAGCCGCCGGTCCTCCCGCCACCCACCGCGCACCGCGCGTCCCCTCCCGCGGCGGACCCGGGGCCGCCCGCGTCGGTCGTGGTCGTGGGCGCGGGACTGGCCGGCGCCCAGACCGTCGGCGCGCTGCGGCGTCGGGGGTTCGCGGGGCGCGTGACGCTCCTCGGGGCGGAGGGCGTGGGCCCCTACGACCGGCCGCCGCTGTCGAAGGAGCTCCTGAGCCGCCCGAGCCCTGCGTGGCTCGCCGAGGACCTCGGCGTGGACGTCGAGACCCTTGCCGACGAGGTGCGCCTCGCCGACCCGGCGGTACGGCTGGAGCGTCGCTCGGCGCCCGAGGGCGGCGCGTGGGAGCTCACGACCCGGTCGGGCGAACGCCGCACCGCGGACGCCGTCGTGCTCGCGGTCGGCTCCACGCCCGTGCGGCCCGACGGCTGGAAGCACGCCCGCCTCCTGCACACCGTCCGGGACGCCGAGGCCCTCCGCGACGCGCTGCGGCCGGGGCTCCGCCTCGTGATCGTCGGCGCGGGCTGGATCGGCGCCGAGCTGGCAGGGGTCGCGGCGGGCGCGGGCGCGCGCGTCACGGTCCTCGAGGCGGCGTCGGCACCGCTGCGGCGCCAGCTCGGACCGGCCGTCGGCGCGCACCTCGCGCCCTGGTACGCGGCCGTCGGCGCCGAGCTCGTGACCGGCGCCGCGGTGGCGGAGGTCCGGCCCGACGGCGTCCGGCTCACCGACGGGCACGAGCTGCCGGCCGACCTCGTGCTGGCCGCCGTGGGCGCCCGCCCCGCGACGGACTGGCTCGACGGGGCCGTCCCGCGCGACGTGCGCGGCAGCGTCCCCGTGGACGCCACCGGCGCCGTGCCCGGGCTGGACGGGCTCTGGGCCGTCGGCGACTGCGCGACGCGCGAGCACCCACTGCTCGGCGCGGTGCCCGGCGGCCATTGGTCCGCCGCCCTCCACGACCCGGACGCGACCGTCGCCGCGCTGCTCGGCGACGAGCCCGACGGCCCCGGGCACGCCCCCTACGTGTTCTCCCAGCAGCTGGGGCACGACCTCGCCCTGTTCGGCGTGCCCGCCGAGGGCGACGACGTCCTGTTCCGGGGCGACCCGTCCGGCGGCACCGGCGGCCACGAGGGCTGGGCCGCGTTCTACCTCGCCCCGGGAGCGGCCCCCGACTCCCCCTCGGACGGCGGCACGACGGCGGACGGCGGCCCGGAGCGCCGGGTCACCGAGGTCCGGGCGGTCCTCCTGGTCGACTCGCCGCGCGACGTCGGCCCGGTCCGCAAGGCGATGAACCGCACCGGGCACCTCCTCGTCGACCTCGACGTCGCGCTCGACCCGGCCCGCCGCCTCCGCGACGCCCTGGTCTGACGCCCGGTGCGCGACGGCCCCGCCGGTCCGGAGACCGGCGGGGCCGTCGAGCAGGGCTGGGTCAGTGCGCGAAGTGGCGCGTGCCCGTGAAGTACATCGTCACGCCCGCCGCCTGCGCGGCCTCGATCACCTCGGCGTCGCGGATCGAGCCTCCCGGCGCGACGACGGCGCGCACGCCCGCGTCGAGCAGGATCTGCAGGCCGTCGGCGAAGGGGAAGAACGCGTCGGACGCCGCGACGGCGCCGCGCGCGCGCTCCTCGCCGTCGGCGAGGGTGTTGGCGCGCTCGACCGCGAGGCGGCACGAGTCGACGCGGTTGACCTGCCCCATCCCGACGCCGACGGCCGCCCCGTCGCGCGCGAGGAGGATCGCGTTCGACTTCGCGGCGCGGATCGCGCGCCACGCGAACGCGAGGTCGGCGAGCGTCGCGTCGTCGGCGGCCTCGCCCGTCACGAGAGCCCAGTGCTGCGGGTCGTCGCCGCCGGTGACGGTCCCGTCGGCGTCCGTGACGACGGCGTCGACCCGGTCGGTGCTCTGCACGAGCAGCCCGCCGCTCACGGGGCGAGTCTCGACGGTCGTCGTCGGCGGGGCGTCGACGACGAGGAGGCGGATGTTCTTCTTGGCCCGGAGGATCTCCAGCGCCTCCGGCTCGAAGCCGGGCGCGACGACGACCTCGGTGAACACGGGCGCGATCTGCTCCGCGGCGGCCCGGGTGACGACGCCGTTGGCCGCGATGACGCCGCCGTAGGCCGAGACGGGGTCGGTCGCGTGGGCGCGAGCGTGCGCCTCGGCGATGTCGGTGCCCACCGCGATGCCGCACGGGTTGGCGTGCTTGATGATCGCGACGGCGGGCGCGTCGTGGTCGTGCGCGGCGCGCCACGCGGCGTCGGCGTCGACGTAGTTGTTGTAGCTCATCGCCTTGCCGTGCAGCTGCGTCGCCTGGGCGAGGCCGCTCGCGCCGTGGCCGTGGGTGTAGAGCGCGGCGCGCTGGTGGGGGTTCTCGCCGTAGCGCAGCACGTCGGAACGGTCCCACGTGGCGCCGATCCACGCAGGGAACCCGGTGCTCACGGTCTCGCCGTCCGTCTCGATCGCGTCCGTCGGCGCCACGACGTTACCCATCCACGACGCGACGGCGACGTCGTACGTCGCGGTGTGCACGAACGCGGCGGCCGCGAGCGCCTTGCGCTGGGCGTAGGTGAAGCCGCCCGCCTGCACGGCCGCGACGACGTCGTCGTACCGCGCCGGGTCGACGACCACGGCGACGCTCGGGTGGTTCTTCGCGGCCGCGCGGACCATCGAGGGACCGCCGATGTCGATCTGCTCGACGACCTCGTCCGGCCCGGCGCCCGACGCGACGGTCGCGGCGAACGGGTAGAGGTTGACGACGACGAGCTCGAACGGCGCGATGCCGAGCTCGTCGAGCTGCGCGAGGTGGTCGGCCTTGCGCGAGTCCGCGAGGATCCCGGCGTGCACGCGCGGGTGCAGGGTCTTGACCCGGCCCTCGAGGCACTCGGGGAACCCGGTGAGGTCCTCGACCTTCGTCACGGGAACGCCCGCGCCGGCGATCGTCGACGCGGTGGAGCCGGTGGAGACCAGCTCCACGCCTGCCGCGTGGAGCGCGGTGGCGAGCTCGACGAGGCCCGTCTTGTCGTAGACGCTCAGGAGCGCGCGCCGCACGGGGCGCTGCGCGTCGTCGGCGAGCTGGACGTCGGGGGCGGAAGGCACGTGCGGGGCCGGGTGGGACATGACGAGGGGCTCCTCTGGGTCGCGGTCGCCGCGTCGACGGACGCCGACGCGAGGCAGAACCCAGGCGCCCAGGCGGTCGACGCTCCAGCAGGTAGATCCGGCCGCTCCCCGGTGGTCGTTCCCACCCTCGCCAGTCGCGTCCGCCGCCCAGTCTACCGGCCCGTCCCGACCGGGCCGGGCTCCTCCGGCACGACGCCCGAGGCGGCGAGTGCGGCCGCGTCGCCGGCCCAGGTGTCGGGCGTGCCGACCTGCCAGAGCGACCGGACGGTGCTGAGGACGGCGACGGTGACGACGAGGAGTCCCGCGAGCGCCACGAGCGCGGTGCCGAGCCCGAACCGGTCGAGGAGCCCGCTGCCGACGAGCGGGACGAGGGGCCCGGCGGCGAGGCCGGTGAGGCCCAGGACGGACGAGAGCCGTCCCTGGAGCTGCGCCGGGGTGATCGCGGCCGCGTAGCCGGACAGGCACGCGTTCGCCGCGGGGACCAGCAGGAGCGCGGGCGGGAGCAGGACGACGTACCCGACGTACGTGTGCAGCGCCGCCATCGCGGCGGCGCCCGCCGCCAGCGTGGCGAGCGCGGCGACCACGAGGGTCCCCGCCCGGACGCGGGCGACGAGCCGCGGCGCGAGGACCGCACCGGCGAGGACGCCCACGCCGACCGCGAGGTCGACGAGGCCGATGAGGACGGGCGCGGTGCCGGTGCGCACCAGCTCGAGGTTGATCCCGACCATGAGCCCGCCGAACGCGACGTTGATGACGACGAACAGGCCGAGCAGCGCGCGGAACAGCGGCACGGACCACACGAACCGCAGACCCTCGCGCAGCGCCTCCGCGGGGCGGGTCGCGCGGGCCGCGGCGACGTCGCCGTTGAGCGGCTCGCGCACGAACCACGTGCAGACGGCGGTGGCCAGGTGCCCGACCGCGGCCCCGGCGAGCGGTACGGCGTGCGCGACGGCGTACAGCACCCCGCCGAGCGGCCCGGCCAGGAGGCTCGCGACGGCGTCGCGGCCCTGCACGGCCGCGAGCGCCGTCGGCAGCTGCGGCACGGGCACGACCGAGCGGAACGCCCCGCTCGTGGCCGGGTCGACGAGCGCCCCCACCACCGAGGCCCCGAAGAGCACGGCCGCGAGGTGCCAGGCGGTGAGCGACCCGAGTCCCGCGGCGAGCGCGACGGTCGCCCACAGCGCCGCGCCGACGCTCGCGGCGACCGTGATGAGCCGGCGCCGGTCGACCCGGTCCGCCACGACCCCGGCCGGCAGCGTCGCGAGGAGCGCCCCGAGCTGGCCGACGGCGGCGACGACGCCCGCCTGCACGACCGATCCCGTGATCCCGTAGGCGACGAGCGGCACCGCGAAGAGCGCGACGCCCGCGCCGAGCGACTCCGCCGTCATCCCCGTCATGAGCAGCATGTACGACCTGTTGCGCAGGAGCGACGACGGGACGGCACCGTCGGGGGCGGCGACCGGTGAGAAGACGTCCGGCGCTTCGGCGTCCGGGACGGCGGGGTCGGAGGCAGCCGCCGTCGGCGACGGGCCGGTGGGCGGGTGGTCCTCGACCGAGGTGGCCGACGGGTTCGTCATGGCACGAACCTAGTTGCGCAACCTCCATTGCGCAATAGTCGTTGCGCACTTGCTGTGCACGCCTCAGGCTGTGCGGCCCTGGGCGTTGCTAGCCTCGGCCTGTGCTCGAGACCTTCCGCGTCCAGGACCCCGCGGCGCTGCGGGCCATCGCGCACCCGCTGCGCCAGCGCATCCTCATGGAGCTGGCCGTCCTCGGGCACGCGCGCGCCGCCGACCTCGCCCAGGCCACCGGCGAGCCCGCGAACTCCGTGAGCTTCCACCTCCGGGTGCTCGCCAAGGCCGGGATGATCACCGAGGCCCCCGAGCACGCGCGCGACCGCCGGGACCGGGTGTGGAAGAACGTGGCCCAGAGCTACGCGGTAGAGCCCGGGACGCCCGACGCGGTGCGCCACGTGGTGCGCCCGGCGCTGGCCTGGGCCGAGGAGACCTTCCGCCGCGGGAGCGCCACCGGTCCGCGCGACGACCGGATCCTCGCCCTCAGCACGCTCGTGCTCACGGCCGAGCAGGCGGCCGCGATGTCCCAGGAGATCGCGGAGCTGCTCGAGCGCTGGACCGCGCGCTCGCTCGAGGAGGGGCGGTCGGCGCCGCAGGAGCGCCGCGAGACCTACCAGGCCCTCGCCGTGCTCGCGCCGCGCGACCTCCCGCCCGCGGACGACGCCACCGGCGACGACACGGAGAACCCCGGCGCCTAGCCCAGCAGCGCCCGGCGACCGTCGACGCGCAGGCCCTCGCGCGCGGCGCGACCGACCGTCTCGACGAGCAGCGCGCGCTCCGCGACCTTGATGCGCTCGTGGAGCGACGACTCGTCGTCGCCGTCCTCGACCGGGACGGCGACCTGGGCGATGATCGGGCCGGTGTCCACGCCGTCGTCGACCACGTGGACGGTGCAGCCGGTGACCCGGACGCCGTACGCGAGCGCGTCCCGGACGCCGTGCGCGCCCGGGAACGACGGCAGGAGCGCGGGGTGCGTGTTGATCGTGCGGCCCGCGAAGCGCCCGACGAACGCCGGGCCGAGGACGCGCATGAACCCGGCGAGCACCACGAGGTCCGGCCGGAAGACGTCGACCGCCTGCGCGACCGCCTCGTTCCAGGCGGCCCGGTCGTCGAAGTCCCCCGGAGCCACGACGACGGCGGCGATCCCGGCCTCGCGCGCGAGGTCGAGACCGCCCGCGTCGGCCTTGTCCGACACGACGCCCACGACGCGCGCCCCGTAGGCGGCGTCGTCGTGCGCGGCGAGGATCGCGGCGAGGTTGCTGCCGGCGCCCGAGACGAGGACGACGACGCGGGCGGCGGAGGTGGACTCGACGGTGTGGCCGGACGGCGTCTGCACGGTGCTCCTGCGGGGTTCGGGGTGGCTCAGGGGTGGCTCACGGGTGGCTCGGGGATGGCTCGCGGTGCCTCAGGGTGGCGCGAGCGCCGGGCTCGGCGGGCGGAGCGGGCACCCTCCCGGGCACCCGGTCCCCGATGGGAGAATGTACCGCGAGCCGCCCGACCGACCGAGGAGCTGCCCGTGGGCAACCCGTACGCACCGCCCCGTCCCGACGCGCCGCAGCAGCCTCGTCCCGAGTCGCCGCAGCCGCCGGAGGGGGGCGCGCGTCCGGGCGCGCCGGTGCCGCCGGGCACCACAGGCCCGGGCGTGCCGCTCCCGCCTCCTCCTCCGCCCGGCCGGCCGGACCTGCCGACGTCCGGGGGCGGCCGTCCTCCGGCACCGCCCGAGCCCCCCGAGCCGGACCCGGAGCTCGCGCGGCAGGCGACGCGGCGCGTGCTGCACTTCGGCCTGCTCCTGCTGGCCGTCATCGTCGTGAGCACGATGCCGTTCCCGTGGCAGGCCGTGAGCCTCGCGCTCGCGCTCGGGGCGATCGTCGTGGGCGTCCGCGCGCTCGTGGCCGTGTGGCGGGCGCGGGTGCGCGGCGCGCTCGTCCCGGCGCTGGGCATCGGGGTCGGGCTCTCCGCGATGCTCGCGCTCCAGATGGTCTCGACGCTCGTCACGTGGGACGTCGCGCTGGCGCACCAGCAGTGCCTCGACGGCGCGATCACCGTCTCGGCGGAGAAGCGCTGCGACGTCGAGCGCACCCACGCGCTCGAGGAGAAGTTCGCGCGCTGGTTCCCCACGCCCGCACCCGCGTCGTCGTGACCCCCGAGGTCTGCCCGCGACCACCCGAGGCCCAGGCCTGAGACTCCGTCACCTACTCGTGGCATCGAGTCTCTAAGGTGGGCCCCATGACGACCGCGTCCGTGACCCCTCGGCCCGGTGCCGACGAGCGCCTCGCCCGGCTCATCCGGATCCCCACGGTGTCCGCCGAGCTGGAGGAGCGAGGTCTCGCGCCCTTCGACGAGCTGGTCGACCTCCTGCCCGAGCTCTACCCCCTGGTCCACGAGCACCTCGACCGCGAGCGCATCACCGACCTCGGGCTGCTCTACCGGTGGCGCGGCCGGTCCGGCGAGGCGCCGCTCGTGCTCATGGCGCACTACGACGTCGTCCCGGTGGACGAGAGCGACGCCTGGACGCACCCGCCCTTCGAGGGGCGCGTCGCCGACGGCTGGGTCCACGGGCGCGGCGCGCTCGACGACAAGGGGCCGCTCGTCGTCGTGCTCGAGGCCGTCGAGAACCTGCTGGCCGCGGGCTTCACGCCCGCGCGGGACGTCTACCTGTCGTTCGGCGGCAACGAGGAGTCGCACGGCGCGGCCGCCGCCGCGATCGCGACGACCCTGCACGACCGCGGCGTGATCCCGTGGCTCGTGCTCGACGAGGGCGGCGCGGTCACGGACTCCCCGCTCCCCCTCGTCCCCGGGAGCGCGGCGATGATCGGCGTCGGTGAGAAGGGGGTGCTCACGCTGCGCCTCACGGCGCGCGGCGAGGGCGGGCACGCGTCCGCCCCGCCCACGACGACGGCGGTCCGGCGGGTCGCGCGGGCCGTCGATCGGCTCGGCCCGCGCACCTTCCCGGCGCGGACGCCCGTCGCGATCTCCCGCATGCTCCGCCTCTTCTCGGACCGTGCGACCGGGCCGGCCCGCACCGCGCTGCGCGCCCTGGCCGCGGCGCCGCCCGTGTCCGCGCGGACCTTCGCCGCGATGGGCGGCGAGGCCGCGGCGATCGTCCGCACGACCGTCGCGCCGACGATGCTCACCGGCGGCACGGCCGCGAACGTGCTGCCGTCGCAGGCGTCCGCGACCGTCAACCTGCGGATCGCGCTCGGCGAGACCGTGGCGGGAACCGTCGAGCGCGTCCGCCGGCGCGTGGCCGACCCGCAGGTCGAGATCGAGGTCGTCGAGGCCGACGAGCCGTCCCCCGAGTCCCCCGTGGACGACGAGCGGTTCGCCCTCCTCGCGGCGTGCGTGGGCGTCTCGCACCCCGACGCGCTGCCGGCCCCGTACATCACGATGCAGGCGACGGACGCGCGACACTTCCACCGGTTCGCGCCCGCCGTGTACCGGTTCGCACCGCTCGCGATGTCCGCCGAGCTGCGCGCGACCATCCACGGCGTCGACGAACGCGTCGAGGTCGCCGAGCTCGAGCGGGGGGAACGGTTCCACCGTGCCCTGCTCGAGCGGCTACCCTGACGCTCCCCCACCTCACGGGGCACGCGACGGCGCGTGCCCCCACGCAGAAGGAGCAGCGATGGCTCGCTCGCGCACCGGGCGCCTCGCGGGTTCGACCCTCGCCGGCGTCGTCGGGTTCCTCGCCTTCGTCGAGCTGACGAGCGGCGTCCTCCAGGGCTACTACACGCCGATGCTCACGGACATCGCGCGGCACCTCGGCGTGCACGACGCCGACGTGAACTGGCTCGAGGGCTCCCAGCTCATGCTGTCCGCGCTCGTCGTGCCCGCGCTGGCCAAGCTCGGCGACATGGTCGGGCACCGGCGCATCCTCCTGTGGTCGACGGCGGTGACCGCGGCCGCGTCGCTCGTCCTGCCGTTCACGGACTCGTTCGCGGTGTTCCTCGTGGCGTGGGCCGTGCAGGGCTTCTACGTCGTGTGGCTGCCCTTGGAGATCGCGCTCGTGTGGTCGCGCGCCCGGCGCCTCGCGAACCCCGCCGCGGTCACTGCACGGGCCGCGGGAGTCCTCGTCGCGGCGCTCGAGACCGGCGCGATCGTCGGCGCGCTCGTGGGCGGCGCGCTGGTCGACGCGCTGCCGCTGCGCGTCGTGCTCCTCGTCCCGGCGCTGCTCGTCGTCGTGTGCTTCGTCGTCGTGCTGCTCGGCGTGCAGGAGTCGCCCGACCCCGCAGGCGGGCGCTTCGACACCGTCGGGCTCGTGCTCGTCTCGCTCGCGCTCCTCGCGCTGACCGGTGGCCTCAGCCTGCTGCGCCTCGAGGGCGTCGCCGCGGTCGCACCCTGGGCGCTCGTGGTGCTCGGCGTCTTGGTGCTGTGGCCGTTCGCCCGGTGGGAGCTGCGCCAGGACGACCCGCTCGTCGACGTGCGCATGTTCCGCTCCCCCGCGCTCGGCCCGGTGTTCCTCACCGCCGGCCTGTTCGGCGTCTCCGTGCTGGGCGCCCAGGCGCCGCTGTCGACGTTCGCCCGCACCGACCCCGCCGAGCACGGGTACGGGCTCGGCACGACCGGCTTCCAGACGTCCCTGCTCATCGGCGTCTACCTCGTCGGCATGATCGTCGGCGCGCTGTCCTACCCCCGCGTCGCCCGCCGTGCGACGCCGCGCCTCACCCTGGTCGGTGCGTCCACCCTCGTGGGCGTCGGCTTCCTGCTCTTCCTGCCGTTCCACGCGACGTACGCGAACGTGCTCACCAACATGGTCGTCGTCGGGCTCGGCTCCGGCGCGCTCGTGGCGGCGCTGCCCGCTGCGGCCGCCGCCGCCGCTCCGCCGACGCTCACCGGCGTCGCGACCGGCCTCACGAACTCCGTGAAGACCGTCGGCGGCGCGATCGCGTCGTGCGTCTTCGGCATCGCGCTCGCGGGCGCCGCGCTCCAGGGCGGCGCGACCGGGAGCACGGCCGGCTCGTTCGGCGGGTACGTCACCGTCTGGGTCGTGTGCGGCACGACGGCGCTCGTCGCCGCGGTCCTCCTCCTCGCCGTCGTGCCGCGCCAGGCCTTCACCGACCCCGCCGCCGCAGCCCCCGTCGAGGGCGCGCCCGCGATCACGTCACCGACCGCCTGAACCTCCCGAGATGACCCTCGCTCAGCCGGCGAGAACCGCGGTCCGCCGAGGTAGAACGCTGGTTGGCCGAGGTAGAGCGGTGGTTCTTGTGTTCGACGGCGTGTGGTCGGGTTGGGTGGGCGGGGTGGGTGGTGGTGCCGCGTCTACCATCCCCCCCCCCCCGAACGAGCCGCCCAACCCCCCCGCCCCCCACCACCCCCCCACCCCAACCACCCCCCCCC